>JAZSCI010000212.1:0-5917 GCA_045602865.1 Acutalibacteraceae bacterium | reverse complement strand
AATGATAAAATTGATTTTATAAGTAAAGATCACTCTTATGTGCAATTGCTTGTTGATGAGGGGAAGATTACTCCCGAGGAGGCCCGTGTTCACGAGGACTCAAATATCATCACAAGAGCCATAGGCACAGAGTGCAGAGTTGATGTTGAGTTTGATGTAATTAATCTTGAAGAAAATGATGTTCTTCTTCTTTGTACAGATGGACTTAATGGTGCTCTTTCAGATAAAAAAATTCTCGGAATTGTGAAGGATTGTCCCCGTAACGAGCTTCCGCAAAGGCTTGTTGAGGCGGCAAAGAACTCCGGCGAGTGTTGTGATAATATTACTGTTGCAGTAATCGCCGCGGATAATCAAGGAGAGTAATTATGGAAAATTATGTTGGAAAAAGACTTGATGCAAGATATGATATAAAGGATGTTATCGGCGTTGGCGGAATGGCTATTGTTTACAAAGCCTATGATAATATCGATGACAGAACAGTAGCCGTAAAGGTGCTCAAGGAAGAGTATCTCGCTAATGAGGATTTCCGCCGCAGATTCAAAAACGAGTCTAAGGCTATTGCTGTTATGTCCCATCCGAACATTGTAAAGGTTTATGATGTCAGCTTCGGTGACAGATTGCAGTACATTGTAATGGAGTATGTTGAGGGCATCACCCTCAAGGAGTATATAGAGAAAAAGGGTGTTGTAGATTGGAATGAAGCCTTGTATTTCGTTCTTCAGATTCTCAAGGCGCTTCAGCACGCCCACGATAAAGGCATTATACACAGAGATATAAAGCCCCAGAATATTATGCTTCTTGAAGACGGAACAATCAAAGTAACTGATTTCGGAATTGCCCGTTTCAATCACTCTGAATCAAAAACAATTACCGAAAAGGCTATAGGCTCCGTTCATTATATATGTGGTCAACGCGCAAGAAACGAGTATACTGATGAAAAGGCGGACATCTATTCCGTGGGTATTGTTCTTTATGAAATGCTTACCGGAAAGCTTCCCTTTGATGGCGATTCAGTTGTTTCCGTGGCTTTGAAGCAGATTAATGAAAACGCAGAGCAGCCCCGTACAATCAATAGCTCTATTCCCGTTGGCTTTGAACAGATTGTTATGAAGGCTATGGAAAAGAAGAAAAATGACCGTTATCAGACGGCTGCCGAAATGCTTGTGGATCTGGATGAATTAAAGCAGAATCCTAATAAAAAATTTGACTATCGTTGCTTGTATATTGACAAGCAGCCTACGGTTCATATTGACCAGATAAAAGACAAGGTTCGTGTCAGTGACTCTGTATCTTATGTGGAGGATGTCGAAACGCCCTCATCGGGAATTCCAAAAAGAAAAATAGATGCCGTGCGCATCGTTGATGAGGAGCCTGTTGAAGCGCCTGTACAAAGCAAGCGACTTAACGGTAAAGCGCTTGGTATAATTGCAGGTGTTGGTGTAGCTCTCGTTTTATTTATAGTTATCCTTCTTGTTGCGTTGTTCCGCGATGGCAGAATCGGAGTAGGGAAGAAAATAGAAGTAGATAGCTTTATCGGTATGAATTACGAGCTCGAAATCCTCAATAATGAATTATATAATGAGAATTATAATTTCGAGATATACGAAGCAACCTTCTCGGATGGTCAGGAGGGTTGTGTCTATGACCAGGATCCCAAGGCAGGAACTGAGATTGTTAAAGGCTCTACAATACGCTTGTTTGTGGTAAAAGCAGGCGAGGGACAGATTATTCCCGATTTTACAGGCTCAAATTATAAGCAGGCAAGTGACACTCTGGAGACAATGGGATTTGTAGTTGTTACAGTTCCTATCAGCGATTCCTCCGTTTCTGTTGGTGAGGTTGTAAGGACTGAGCCTGCGGCTAATACAAGTGTTCTTGCAGGTACTACAGTTACTGTTTTCTATGCAGCAGACACGGGCACGGGAAAGCTCTTCAAAATGCCTAAGCTTGAGGGTAAATCTCTTGAGGAAGCAAAAGAAGTCCTTGAAAAGAACGGTCTTGAGCTCACTAAGTTTGAGTATGCAGACAGTACAGTAGAAAAAGATTATGTTTTGAGTCAGTCTCCTGCAGATGGCTCACCGGTAAGAGAGGGTGATGGGGTTATCCTTACAGTAAGCAAGGGTACCTTAACGGCTCAGAAATCTGTCGAGCTTCCGAAGGTTGGCTTGATGAATGTTTCCGTAAAGCTTGCAGGCGAAGCTATAGTTTCAAAGTCGGTTAATACCGATCTTGAAAGTCTCCTTACCTTTGAGGTAACCGGCAAGGAGAAGAATGTTGACCTTCAGATTTATCTTGGTAATGCACTTTATTATTCAGCAAGGGTTGACTTTACAGATGAGCCCGTTTCCTTCAAGGATGAAAAGAAGTATGATGTTGCATTCTATACAGATGTTGTTGGTATGGATGAACAAGGTGCTATCAGTAAGCTGAATGATAACGATTATCATAATATTTCCATTGTGTATGAGGAAAGTATGGAGCCGGAGGGAACGGTAATTAAGCAGTCACCTTCTTATTCTTCTGCGCCAAATCTGGATCTGACAACCAATATTGTTCTTACTGTATCAAAGAAAAATGTCGTTGTTACTCCGCCCGAGAGCGATACTCAGGCACAGGTGCCGGATACAACCGAAGCTGATATTCAGGAATGATTATGGATAAAACTTTAAACGGAATTATTATAAAAGGCATCGGAGGCTTCTATTATGTAGAAGCCGATGATGGTGTTGTATATGAATGTAAAGCGCGAGGCGCCTTCAGAAAGAAGAAAATAAGCCCTTTAGCAGGTGACAGAGTCACTATAACAATCCGCGAGGATAAGGAGAATACCATTGATGATATTGCACCGAGAAAGAATTTTCTTTTAAGACCTCCGGTAGCTAATATTGATAAGCTTATAATCGTTTCCTCGGTTAAGGAGCCTGTTCCGTCATTGCTTGTTATTGATAAGCTTACTGCTATTTCGGTAAATAAGGGTATAACTCCTTGTGTTGTTTTTTCTAAAAGCGATTTGGGTGATACCCGGGAGCTTGAGGGAATCTATAAAAAAGCAGGTATTTCCGTTGCATCTGTTTGTTGCAGAACAGGTGAGGGCATTGAAGATGTCAAAGAAATGATTAAGGGCGGTATTGTTGTTTTTACCGGTAATACCGGTGTGGGTAAGTCCTCTTTGCTTAATTGCATTAATTCTGATTTTGGTCTTGCAACCGGTGAAATAAGTGATAAGCTGGGCAGAGGAAGACACACAACCCGTGAGGTTACCTTGTATCATATCGGCAAAAGCCTTGTTGCAGATACACCGGGTTTTTCTTCTCTTGATATAGAGCAAAGCAGCGAGGTTATTATGAAGGATGAGTTGCCCTTCTGCTTCCCTGAATTTACAGATTATCTGGGTAAGTGTAAATTCAGTACATGTTCTCATACAGTGGAAAAGGGATGTTGTATTCTGGAAGCATTAAAGGATGGTATAATTCATCCCGGTCGACACGCTAATTATGTTTCTATGTATAATGATGTTAAGAATTTAAAGGAATGGCAACTGTAACACTTTTTTGCACTCTTCATATTATATAGTAAATTACAAGGAGGAGTGTTTTATGAAAGTTGTTGTGTATCGTAGCCCTAAGCTTATAAGCGGTATCCTTAAGTTTATATTTAAGATGGATACATAAAAGACTGATAATTAAAACAAAACCGAGGAGAACTGAACCTGTTGGTTAATTCTCCTCGGTTTATTCTGCTTGTTTGTTGTATGACTGTAGGCACTCAGCCATTATCAGAATTTAACACGTTCTCCGGTGTGGGCGTTTACAATAGCTTTGTGGACACCTATATATGTGTTGGAAATGTATTTGTCCAGATGCAGGCTTCCGAAGAACCATCTTTCGAATTCACTGCATTTTGCAAGCTCGTCAAAATATGCGTTCAGGGTGGTTACACGAACAGCCTCACTTTCCCCTAATTTAAGGAAGCCTTTTATTGTGGAAGAGGGCTCGTGAGTTATGATAACATCAATTTTACAATTATGCTCCTCAAGATTGTTAGCGCCCTCAAGAAGCTCTTCCTTTGAAGGTATCTCAAACTTTATCCAGGGGTTGTCTTCTAATCTTGATTCAAGGTCGGGGCTTTCTCCGCCTCCCATAGTAAATATTTTAAGTCCATCGATTTCAAATACCTGTCCGCGCATAAGATGGAAAATGTTGTCGGAGATTCTGTGAACCTTTCCGCCGTTCCAGGTGGTGAGGGGATATGCATTGAGCAAATCGAAATTCTCGTGTGTACCATCGATGAAGCAGATGTTGTATTTGCGCTTTGAGAGGCTCTTGAGTATTCTTTCCTCGGCTTTTGATTTGTCCCATATAAAACCGAAATCACCACAAACAATGAGGGTATCTCCGGGTTTCAGTACCTTAAGCTGATCCTTTGAAAGTCTGTTGGGATCACCGTGAGTATCTCCTGTAACAAAAACCATAATTTTTGTACTCCTTTTTTGAAATATAGTATTTTATTTTAAAGTAAAAGATGATATAATCAATATGTATTTATATTTTATAACATTTAATGGTGATTGTCTATGAAAAAAGCGCTTATTTTTATAAATTGTTTAATAATTCTTGTGTTAACTATTATTTCTCCTGTTGCTGCCGAGGAAAAAGAGAAAATCAAGGTTCGTACCAAAGGTGAGTATTACGATATTTCTGCACCTGACTACGCGACTGAGATTGCATTACTTGTAAATGTTGATACAGATACAGTTATTTACAGTAAGAATGCCGATAAAATTACTGCACCTGCTTCACTTACCAAGCTTGTAACGGCTTTGGTTGTATTTGAGGAATGTGATGATTTACAGAAGAAGGTAAAATGCTCCTATGATGCCATTCATAGCCTTGACGGAACAGGAAGCTCTGTTGCAGGACTTATTGTTGATGAGGTTACTACTGTAGAAATGCTTCTTTATTGCCTTTTTCTTCCCAGCGCTAACGATGCTGCTATGGTTCTGGCTGAGGAATTTGGCGGCAAGGATGTGTCTGCTTTTGTGGATAAAATGAATGCTTGTGTTGAGAAATTAGGTTGTAAGAATACCTATTTTGCCAACCCACACGGACTTGATGATGAATCAGTTGAGGGCTATGTAGCCCTTACCCAGAACCGAACAACGGCTCAGGATATGTACCTTATTGCGAAGGCTGCTTTGGAAAATGAGGCGCTTGTGAAAATTGCTACAAAATACGGCAAAACAATGCCCGAAACCAATAAAAGCGATATAAGATATCTTTACAATACAAATCCGCTTCTCAACTCCTATTCTGATTATTATTATGAGTATGCAGTAGGTCTTAAAACCGGTACAACAGATAAAGCAGGCTGCTGCCTTATTTCAAGTGCAACAAAGGATGGCTACACTTATCTGTCAATTGCTATGAGAGGCCGCGATGATTATACCTACGTTGTCAGCGAGGATAAAGTATTGCACAATGCCAACACGGCTTTCCTTATGTGCAGATATATGCTTGACTGGGCTTTCAGGAATATTCACGTAACGGAGATTCTCGGCACCGCCGCCGTAGTGGGGGAGACTAAGGTTAAATTCGGCAGAGGCTCAGACTATGTAGGACTTGTTCCCTCAAAGCAGATAAATGCTATAATTCATAAGGAGCTTGAGTTTGCGGACCTGTCTGTTGTTATGGGTGAGGATTATCCCGATGAGGTAGATTCCCCTATTGAGAAGGGGGACAAAATATGTGATGCCAAGCTTATGTATCGTGGAGTTTGTATTGCAGATTTAGAGCTTGTTGCATATCAGAGTGTTAAGCGTAATTATTTGTGGGCTGCATTCAGCTGGATGGAGAAAATCGCAACCTCAAAGCTTTTCATCCCGGTTGTAGCCGTTATTGTGATTGTTGCGCTTGTTCTT
>JAZSCI010000211.1:0-3188 GCA_045602865.1 Acutalibacteraceae bacterium | reverse complement strand
CCTAAACCGAAATGCTTTATCATTTTCGGTGAAACACCGCGTCTGAGAAGGTAATCAAGCTGAGGTTTTCCTTTTTCGGTAAACAATGTTTCGTGGAAAAATCTTGCAGCCTCTCTGTTTGCTTCGTATATTCTTCTGCGGAGCTTTGTAACGGAATCATCATATTTTTCCGTAGGCATCTGTATACCGGCCCTGTCAGCCAGAAGCTTTATTGCTTCAAGATAATCAAGCCTTTCGATATTTCTGATAAAATTAACTACATCACCACCTGCGCCGCAACCAAAGCAATAGTATGATGCAGTATCAGGATACACTGTAAAGGAAGGTGTCTTTTCGTTATGAAACGGACATAATCCTGTAAGAGTTTTGCCTCTGCGCCTAAGGTCGATATAGCTTGATATAACAGACTCAATATCGTTGCTATCCCGAATTTTCAATATGAAATCATCCGAAAAACGAGCCAAAACTCCTCACCTCCAAAAAAATTTTTATAAATCTTAGTCGTTCCATGTTTTAGGAACAAACAAATCCCCGAATATCTTAAGGGAATAACTATCGGACATTCCCGATATATAATCACAGGCGGCTCTTTCTGCGCCTTCCTTCTTAGCAATAGAATAGTAAAATTCGGGCATTTTATGTGGGTTTGCAGAAAAATATCTGAAAAGCTCCTTGATCATATTTTCTGCCTTCCCCTCCTCGCTTTTGCAAACGGGATTAGTATAAACGTATTTGAACATAAAAGCATGAAGCTTATCAAATGCCTGCTGAACCTCAGCATCCATTTCGACCTGATCCTTTGTATTATTAATCACAGACATTACCATTGTATTTATTCTCTGTGTTTTAGAAAAACCTAAGGCTAAACGGATTTCCAGAGGTATATCATCCTCTGTGAGTACACCACCGCGGCAGGCATCATCAATATCGTGGTTTATATATGCAATCTTATCACTTAATTTTACTATTCTGCCCTCAAGAGTGTCTGCTTCCTTGCCTCTTGTGTGGCAGACTATTCCATCACGAACCTCGTATGTAAGATTAAGACCTGCACCCTCCTGCTCAAGAAGATCAACCACTCTGAGGCTCTGCTCGTAATGAGTGAAGCCTTTTTCGTAAACACGGGCAAGAGCTCTCTCTCCTGCATGTCCGAAAGGTGTATGCCCTAAATCGTGTCCCAGGGCAATTGCCTCTGTCAAATCCTCATTAAGAGAAAGTGAACGGGCGATTGTACGGGCTATCTGGCATACCTCAAGGGTATGGGTAAGTCTGGTTCTGTAATGAACATTATCGGGAGCAAGAAAAACCTGCGTTTTGTCCTTCAATCTTCTGAATGCAGATGAATGAAGTATTCTGTCTCTGTCCCTCTGGAAGGCTGTTCTTACAGGACACTCGCTTATAGAAAGCTGTCTGCCCTTTGTTCTCTCACAAAGCATAGCATACTGAGATAGTGTTTCTCTTTCGCGCTCAAGAGTTCTTTGGCGGATACTTATTTCACTGCTCATAAAATCACCTTCCATATATATAATACGCAAAAAAGAGGTTTAACCCTCTTTTTTTCTGCAAAATTATTTATTTTTCTGCAAATTAATCTTCACCGGCTATAATTTCATCAAAAACATCAAATTTTAGTCTGCCGTTTGTTAAATCCTGAAGTCTTTTGTCAAACTCCTTTTCAGTACCTTTTTTTATACGATAGTCAAGTGTTACATTTTCGCCAAAATCAGTAGATGAAACCACTCCACCGAAATCGTGAACAAGGGACTCCACCTTTCCGTAAAGAGAATAATCACACACAACTCTACACATACTCCAGGTTGACAAAGTAATTATACCTGCGGCATCAATGCCGATTTTTGCAGAATGAGAATAAGCTCTTACCAGTCCGCCACCACCTAAAAGGATACCACCAAAATAACGGGTGACAACAACAACACAGTCAGTAAGGTCCTCCTGAAGGATAACATTGAGAACGGGCATTCCTGCGGTGCCCTGAGGCTCTCCATCATCAGAATACCTCTTGACACCGGCATCCCTGATGACATAGGCATACACATTATGCTTTGCATCCCAATGCTTTTTTGAAATTCTTTCTATAAATTCCAGAGCCTCCTGCTCGGTTTTCACAGGCTTTGCATAGCCAATAAACCTTGAGTGCTTTACAACATACTCATCAAAAGCTTCATCACCGAGAGTTCTATAAGAATCACTCATACCATACCCTCCCAACATTCATACAACGCAAAAAGCCGGTGATAACTCACCGGCACTTAAGCACTTAAACTTACTTTGCGAGATTTTGCTTTTTCATAAATCTGTCGATACGTCCACCTGTGTCAACAAGCTTCTGCTTACCAGTAAAGAAAGGATGACATTTTGAACATACGTCAACACGCATACCGTCCTTTGTGGAAGCTGTTTCAAGAACTGCACCGCAGGCACACTTTACCTGAGTTGCACCATACTTAGGATGAAGACCTTCTTTCATTGTATTTTCACCTCTTTAATATTTTTACACATTAACGTAGGAAATAATAACATATACAACAAAAAAAAGCAAGTGTTTTTGGAACATTTTTCGATACAATTTTTAAATTTTATATATTTTTTCCTCAAATGCAAAAAATATTTGAATTAAGATGAAAAAATGATATAATACAACTGTTATAATCAGCCCAAAAGGAGTGAGTTCAATGGAAGGTCGAAGAAAATTCTTTTTCTCCTGCTCTGCATATCTTATGACAATTATTCTTGACCTGCTTTTCACTTATATTGCAACACCGAATCTCTTGTTGGAAGGCAATCCCCTATACAATGAGATGAATTTCGGTTGGGCAGGTCTCATAGCAATTAATGTTATAACCTTCATCGGTTATATAGCTATGTCTTATTATGCCTTTATAAAATACAAGTCGCCCGTAACAAACGAAACAGATTTAAAACGATATATGGCACTCATCAATTACGGCTCGCCGGATAAATATGTGCCTATGATGTGGAAGCTTCCGAAAAATTGGGGACCGCAAACAGCATGTCTATGCTGGTCTGTGGTATGTGTACTCCCCTTCTGCAGAATGATAATTGTAGCAGAATGGTTTCTTATGATACTCAAAATCAGGAATTTTGCTACTGAAATATTTTTCTCTGTTGTTGCAGCTTTCCCGCTTGGAAGAACCGACATTTTCACC
>JAZSCI010000210.1:0-2872 GCA_045602865.1 Acutalibacteraceae bacterium | reverse complement strand
CCTTCACAAGATTAGAACGCTGGTATTCCGAAATTTCATAGTCCAGGGAGGCGTAGCCCCTTGTCCCTGATTTGAGAGCACCAAAGAAATCGTAAATGATTTCGTTAACAGGTAAACCACATTTGATTTCTACTCTGTCGCCGGCAATATAATCCATATTCTTGAAGGTGCCGCGCCTTTCCTGACAAAGCTCCATAACTGCACCTACATACTCGTTGGGTGCATATATGTGTGCATCGGCAACGGGCTCCTCGCTGAAATCTATGGTTGCAGGATCGGGGTAGTGTGTTGGGTTGTCGATTTCAATGACCTCACCATTTGTGAGATGTATTTTATAAACAACGCTGGGAACAGTTGTCACAAGGTCAAGGTCGTACTCTCTTTCAAGTCTTTCCTGGATTATTTCAAGGTGAAGAAGTCCGAGAAAGCCGCAACGGAAGCCAAAGCCCAAAGCACCTGAGGTTTCAGGCTCGTATGAAAGTGAAGCATCGTTGAGCTGAAGCTTTTCAAGAGCCTCGTGAAGATTTTCATAGTCTGCACCATCGGCGGGATATATACCGCAATAAACCATTGGTGTAGCCTTGCGATAGCCGGGGAGCGGCTCGGTAGCAGGAGCAGTTGACAGGGTAACTGTGTCGCCTACAACGGCATCTCTGACAGTTTTAATTGAAGCGGTAATATAACCAACCTCGCCTGAACAAAGCTTGCCTGTGGGGCGAAGACCTGTTGCAGTCATTGTTCCAACCTCTACAACGGTAAACTCAGCGCCGGTTGCCATCATTCGCATTGTGTCGCCTGATTTTATTGTACCGTCAACTATACGTACATAAACGATAACACCCTTGTAGTTGTCGTAAACAGAGTCGAATATCAAGGCTCTCAGAGGTGCATCATCATCACCCTGGGGCGGGGGAACAAGCTCTACAATCTGCTCGAGCACCTGCTCAACATTTTGTCCTGTCTTTGCAGAAACGCGGGGAGCAGTATCGCAGGGAAGACCTATAACATCCTCTACCTCTGCGGCAACTCTATCGGGATCTGCAGAAGGAAGGTCGATTTTATTTATTACGGGGACAAGCTCGAGATTGTGGTCGAGAGCAAGGTATGTGTTACCAAGAGTCTGTGCCTCAATACCTTGAGAAGCATCAATAATAAGTATTGCGCCCTCGCAGGCAGCGAGAGAACGGGAAACCTCATAGTTGAAGTCAACATGACCGGGGGTGTCAATGAGATTAAGCTGGTATGTTTTGCCATCATTTGCCTTGTAGTCAAGCTTTACGGCATGTGCCTTGATGGTTATTCCGCGCTCTTTTTCAAGATCCATATCATCAAGAATCTGGGACTCCATATCTCTTTGAGAAACGGAGTCTGTAAGCTCCAGGAGTCTGTCTGCAAGAGTAGACTTGCCGTGGTCAATGTGAGCAATAATGGAAAAGTTGCGTATGTGTTCTTTTTTTACAAGGGACATTTTCATATTCCTTTCAGTTAATTGAATTGTTTTCTTTATGTATTTTCAAGGTGCTTTCCTGGAAAAGCTCCTTGATTCGTTGCTTATTTCCGAAAAGATACAGGTATCCGTATAAGGCTTCAAGCCCTGTTGCGTATCTGTAGTCGCCCTGCTCCTGATTCTTCGGGGAGTGCGAGCTGTGAGCGTTTCTGCCTCTCTTGAATACTGTCAGTTCATTTTCTGTAAGCAAGGGGAGAAGTGTTTTTGCCGCATTTGCCTGAAATGAGGCATTTACATATTTGATGGAGTCCTTGTGAAGCTTTCCTGCAGGTCTGTTACCATCAAGAACAAGCATATTTCTGACAAGAAGACTGTACACGGCATCGCCCAGAAAAGCCAACGTAAGAGGACTGTACATCCGAGCCTGAGGCTCGCTTATGCTTTCAAATATTTCATCAGATAAATCAAGGAA
This sequence comes from Acutalibacteraceae bacterium, assembly GCA_045602865.1. Lineage (GTDB taxonomy): Bacteria > Bacillota > Clostridia > Oscillospirales > Acutalibacteraceae > DTU089. Next base: position 953 of record JAZSCI010000210.1, on the reverse strand, counting down.
CATAGTCAAACTCCAAATCGTAGATGCTTACAGTGTCGCCCTCGGTAATTCCGCGGTCTGTCAGTGCTTTGATAATACCGCTTGATTGCAGAACATTCTGGAAATACTGAAGTGATTCATAGTCGTTGAGATTTGTCTTTGCAAGAATTTTTGCAAGCCATGGAGCCTCAACGATGTATACATCACCCTCAACACGGATTTTGAAATCTCTGCCTGAGGTTCTGAAAATGTCCTTGGGCGTGATTTCCTGTCTGTCATAAATTTTTACGGGAGGGAGCTTGCTTAATTCAGCAGCAACTGTGTTTATAAGCTCCTTTGTGCCCTCTGCAATAGGTGCTATGATTTCATAATAGTCATAACCCTTGTCGCGTACATATTTTTCAAACTCTTCCCGTTGCTCATCGGTAGCAAGGTCGGCCTTGTTACCTGCAACTATCTGAGGATAGTTGAGAAGCTCTTCATTGTATCTTCCCAGCTCAAGATTTATTGTTTCAAAGTCTTCAATAGGATTTCTGCCTTCGCTTCCTGCTATGTCAACAACATGAACCAGAAGTCGGCAGCGCTCAATATGACGGAGAAATTCGTGGCCTAAACCGATTCCGTCACTTGCGCCTTCAATAATTCCGGGAATATCCGCCATAACAAAGCTGCTTTCAGGACCCATTCTGACAACACCGGGAACAGGTGTGAGAGTTGTAAAGTGATAGTTTGCAACAATGGGCTTTGCTTCACTGACAACAGAAATAAGTGTTGATTTACCAACGTTAGGGAATCCGATTAAACCAACATCAGCTAAAAGCTTAAGCTCAAGGGTTACATCCCATTCCTCACCGGGAGCACCGTCTTTTGCAAAACGCGGCACCTGTCTTGTAGGTGTTGCAAAGTGGGGGTTACCCCAACCGCCATTACCGCCCTTTGCGGCAATGAAGGTTTCCTCAATGCTCATATCTGCC
>JAZSCI010000209.1:0-9397 GCA_045602865.1 Acutalibacteraceae bacterium | reverse complement strand
TCTTACCATTATTTTGCCAAAATCCCCGAAGGTACCCTATTGCACAACGGGAAATCTCGATACAGTTGCCGTAAGGCTTCCGTCCCATTACGGAGCAAGAAGGCTTATAGAGGCGGCGGGCTTTCCTCTTGCAGCACCCTCTGCCAATCTTTCGGGAAAGCCGAGTCCTACCTGTGCAGAGCACGTGTATGAGGATCTTAAGGGCAGAATCCCCCTTATTATTGATGGTGGTGCTTCTGAGGAAGGAGTCGAATCTACCGTAATTACCCTTGCGGGAGAGGTGCCTTGCCTTCTGAGACCGGGAAATGTAACTATTAAGGAGCTGAAATCTGTTCTGGGACAGGTAACCATAGCAGATGCCGTGCTGACTCCCTTGGGCGAGACAGAGAAGGCTGCATCACCCGGAATGAAATATGTTCATTATTCACCCGATGCAGATATTGTGCTTGTAAAGGGAAGCTATAATGCCTTTTGTGAGTTTGTTAATTCTGTAGAAGGCGATGGCGTGTATGCTATGATATTTGATGGCGATGATGAGACCGACCTTGAAAAGCCCGTTATCAAATACGGCTTTGAGGATTACAAGGCACTTGCGCGTTCTTTGTTTGCATCCTTGAGGGAGCTTGATAAAAAGGGTGCGGGAAAATGCTTTGTAAGATATCCCGATGAATGTAATGAGGATAATCTGGCGGTGCTGAACAGATTGCTCAGGGCGGCAGGATTTAATGTTATTGAGGTCTGAAATGAAAACACTTATTGGATTAACCGGTAAAACGGGAGCAGGAAAATCAACTATAAGCAATTTCCTCCGTGAAAATGGTGCATACATAATTGATGGAGATATTGTGGCAAGGCAGGTGCTTTGTGATGATAAGGCTCTTCTTGAAAAGCTGTGTCAGGTGTTCGGGAATGTACTTAACAGTGATGGTACATTAAACAGGCGCGGTCTTGCAGAACGTGCTTTTTCCACCCCGGAATCAACTGAAAAGCTTAATTCTGTTATGCATCCGGTTATCAATGAATATATTGAGAGAGAAGTTGAAGAAGCCTTCGAAAAATATAATGTGGTTGTTGTGGATGCGGCGGCAATTATCGAATCAGGCTTCACCAAAAAATGTCACAAGGTTATTGTGGTAACGGCACCCGTAGATGTCAGAATGAGGCGGATTATTGCAAGAGATAACCTCAGCTCTGAGGATGCTTTAATCCGTATAAACGGACAAAAGTCTGATGAGTTTTACGAAAAAGAGGCTGATGTGGTTATCAGAAATTATGAGCCTTATAGTCTCGGTGACCAACTTGATGAACTTAAAAAGGAGCTGTTTTCTTGAAGGAAAACCTAACGGATAAGCTAAAGTTTTTTGCTTATATAGCGGGGGCTATCCTTGTACTTGTGGTAGTGGCGGTAAACACTGTCGCCTTATGTGAGCGTACCTTGTATCCCGTAAGATACAGCGATATTGTTGAAAAGTACGCTCAGGAATACCGGGTTGATAAAGTGCTGATTTATGGTATAATAAAAACCGAAAGCAATTTTGATGAAAATGCAGTGTCCTCAGTTGGAGCTATGGGGCTTATGCAGATAACCCCGGAAACCTTTGAATGGTTACAGACCAAAACAGGTGAGGAGCTGGATGAGGATGCTTTATTTGATTCGGATATTTGTGTGAAATACGGAGCTTTATTTATGAGTATGCTTCTGGAGGAATTTGAAAACACAGAAACCGCAATTGCAGCGTACCACGCAGGGCGAGGTCAGGTAAATGCGTGGTTGGCTGATTCTGAGTATTCCTCTGATGGAGAGACACTTGAATATATTCCCTTTAAGGATACTGAAAAGTATGTAAAGAAGGTTGTCAGAAACACAGACAAATATGAAAAAATATATGATTTCCAAAGAAAGGATTGATATAAATGTCAGTTGAGGATATGAAAAAGGAGCTTTTCTACAAGCCTGAGCATGCATCAAAGGTTATAGAGGAGAAAGAAACAGCTAATGCTGATGCTTTTGCAGAGGGCTACAAGGCCTTCCTTGATGATGCAAAAACAGAGCGCGAGGCGGTTTCTGCTGTTGTTGAGCTTGCAGAGAAGGAGGGCTTCAAGGCTTTTGAACCCGGCAAGAAATACAATGCAGGAGACAGAGTTTATTTTGTAAATCGCGAAAAATCCATAATTCTTGCAGTAATTGGTAAAAAATCAGTTGCGGAGGGTGTGAAGATTGCCGCGGCGCATATTGATTCTCCCCGTCTTGATTTAAAGCCCAATCCTCTTTATGAAAGTGATGAGCTTGCACTGTTCAAGACTCACTATTACGGCGGTATAAAGAAATATCAGTGGGTTGCTATGCCCCTTGCCCTTCACGGAGTTGTTGTGAAAAAGGATGGTACAAAGGTTACTGTCAAGGTAGGCGAGGAAGACAATGAACCTAAGTTCGTTATATCCGACATTCTTCCTCATTTAGGTGCAGAGCAGGGAAAGAGAACTCTTTCCGAAGGCATAAGCGGTGAGGAGCTTAATGTTATTGTTGGCAGCCGCCCCTTCAGAAGTGATGAGGGCAGTGAGCTTGTAAAGTTAAATGTGCTCAGCCTTCTTAATGAAAAATACGGCATTACAGAGTCAGATTTCCTCAGCGCAGAGCTTGAGGTTGTTCCTGCCTTCAAGGCAAGTGACATAGGCTTTGACAGAGGTCTTATAGGCTCTTACGGACACGATGACAGAGTATGTGCATATCCTGCAGCTATGGCGGCACTTACTCTCGGTACACCCGAGCACACAGCCCTTGCAGTTCTTACGGATAAGGAGGAAACCGGCTCTGACGGAAATACAGGTCTTCAGTCTGCTTATCTTGAATACTTCATCGAGAGACTTGCTGAATCAGAGGGACACAGAGGCTACGAGGTTCTTTCGAAGAGCGAATGTCTTTCTGCGGATGTTAATTCTGCGTACGATCCCACCTTTAATTCTGTTTTTGAAAAAAACAACACATCCTATCTTAACAGAGGTGTGGTAATTACAAAGTATACGGGTGCAAGAGGTAAGGCAGGTACAAGCGATGCTTCTGCAGAGTATATGGGTAAGATAAGAGCAATGCTTGATAAAGCAGGTATTGTATGGCAGATAGGTGAGCTCGGTAAGGTAGATGCAGGCGGCGGCGGAACAGTAGCAAAGTATCTTGCAAATCTTGATATGGATGTTGTGGATCTCGGTGTTCCCGTGCTTTCAATGCACGCACCCTATGAGGTTATTTCAAAGCTTGACCTTTATATGGCATACAGAACCTTCTGCGAGTTCCTTAATCAATAATCAATAAAGGTGTTAATATGAGTAAAAAAATTATTTCTCTTCTTTTGTCCTTGTGTATTGCCCTTTGCTATTTGTCATCCTTTGTCTGTGCGGCAGAGGAAGCGGGTACAGAGCCTGTGTTGGGTGATATGAATATGTCAGGTGCAGTGGATATTGAGGATGCCAGAGCTATATTACGGCTTTCTGCGGCAATTGATGTGATTACCCAAGAAAACCTTTCTCTTGCCGATATGAACGGTGATGGGGATGTGACTCTTGAGGATGTTATTCTTGCCTTGAACCAGGTAGCAGGTATCGAGAATGAATTCCTGCCTGAAAAAAACGGAGAAAACCAGATTTCTCAGGATCCTGACAATTACTTTATAAAGCTTATATCCCAGACCTACGATGTTCCTGCGGATGCTCTTGTGGCGATTTATTCTGTTCCCGATACGGGTACAAACTATGTTTTAAGATTTAAGCCTAAGTATTCTCTTACCTCTGTTTCATATCCCAAGGATGTGGATAATCTTGAGTACGTTTATCTTATAGGTGCAGCTCCCGAAAGAAAGATAAGCTATACAAACGGCAAAATGGTTCTTGGTGATCATTATAACTGTGAGATGGCAGAGGGTGTTCTTGTATTCAACCTGGTAAAGAATACTGTTATGAAACAACATCCCGATGTGTTTACAGGTGTTGAAGAATAGAATCAGCAAACACTTTAACGCAATACAAATCAAAAAAAGACTATCCCGAAATCCGATTGGGATAGTCTTTTTCTGTTCCAATATGAAAAAATAAGCAACAGACAATGCTTGAAACAAAGTCTGTTGCTTGTTTTTTGTTATGTGAAAATTACTTCAGATAAACGAATAATTGATTGAGGAATGCAGCTATAAGCTTGAATACTGTAAGGAAGCCGGTCATCTGAGAAGCATCCTTGTAAGCCTCTTCAAGCTCTGTGCCTTCGGGAGTAACGGGAAGGAAACGCTGGTTTTTTGTATCGTTCTGCATGAACTGAGGATATTCCTCGTAATCGAATACGGTAATCTGTTCCTTGCTTGTGTGAAGGAGTCTGTAGAATTCTCCGTGTCCGTCATGGGTTGTGGAGTGAAGCATATCCTTTACAAACCAGGTGTTTTCAGGAAGAATACAGGTTGATGCATCAATCATTCTGTCAGGAGACATAAAGTTTTTGTCTGTGTGTAATGCCTGTGTATAGTCCTCGGGAAGTGTTTCACCGATATAAGCACAGGTTGCTCCGCAGGAAGCATAAACTGTATCAACAGTACCGTCAGAGGTGTTCTTGTAGGCTGTTACAAGAGGTGTTCTCTGCATATTGTAGCCTGCTACAATGTAGAGGTTAGTGCCGCTTTCCTTTGCACCCTTGAGAAGCTCCTCTGCAGCGCCCTGAACCTGATAGTGGTAGTAATCAAGCTTTGTGATAAGACCTAACTGAGTGTCGGGATCAAGCTTCATAAATTCCTTTGCGCTCTCGTAGTACTCATCGGGAACAAAGCTCCAGATACCGGGGAGTGTGCCGAAAATAGGAATGAGACTTTCTTCAAATACTCTGTCCTTAAGGTTGAGAATAAGCTCATCTGCAATTTCCAGTAAGCCATCCCAGACACCTGCGGTATCAAGCATTTCAATAAGTGCATAAAGGATTGCACCCAGGAAATCACTGTCCAACGAAGGTAATGCTCCTTCTGCATAGCGGATAAGTGCATCCTTGTTTATCTCTACCTTGCCGTTGTAAAGCTCACCGGCAACTGCAGTACCTTGTAAAGGACAGTTCTGGAAAATGATGTTTTCAATATCCTCTGTGCCGTAAAGTCGGATGTAGGAAAGGGTAACAACACCGCCCATACTTGATGCTCTGAAACGAACAGAATCGTGACCTGTAATCTCTTTTACTTCCTCGATATACTGATGAAGCTTCTGTGCGTTTTCAACGGGATCAAGTCGGAAGTCATAGCCGAAATAGTAGGAGTAGTCATCTCCGTGGTCGGCTGTGTCGGGATGGAATTTCTCAGAGGTAACACGCTCATGAGAATTTCCGTCATTGTCAAGAGCTAACATACCGAAGGATGTGTTTACACAATCAATAAGCACATCACCGAACTTGTCATAATCTCCATCAAGAATCAGCTGAGCAGCTGCAGGAATAAGGGGAGCAAAGTCGCCGAGTATATCGGAAATTTCAGGTCTGAAGAGCACCTTTTCGTTTTCGGTGCCTTCATCAAGAAATACTGTTCCGCTTCCTAAAGCAGCAACATAGATGATGGGGGATTGACCGCAGCCACACTCATTGACCGCAAAGCAGGGAAGAAGAGAGCAGATTGCGATAATAAAAGAAAGGATAACAGATAAGGTTTTTTTCATTACAATACCTCCTTAAGATATTAACAATATATTAACACAATAAAAAGGGGATTTATAGTGGGCAAATCTAATAAAATTCCTTGTAACTTTTTTGGCAATTCAACGGATATCATTTGTTTACATAAGGGCTTATGTGTGATAAAATAGCCTTATATGAATAGGGTGAGCCGCGGTTAATCGGCTCAATCGGAGGTTTTTATGGCGTATTCATCCTTTGCATCTGTTTATGATAAGCTTACATACAATGTGGATTACAAGGTCAGGGCAGACTATATTGCCGAAATACTCGGCAATTACGGAATAAAAGACGGCTTGCTTCTTGATCTTGCCTGCGGTACCGGCTCTCTTTCTCTGGAGCTTTCAAGGAAGGGCTTTGATGTGATAGGCACCGATGCCTCTGCAGATATGCTTTCCGAGGCACAGACCAAGGCTTTTGAAAACGGAGAGAATATTCTGTTTTTGTGTCAGAAAATGCAGGAGACCGATTTGTACGGCACTGTCAGAGCTATCGTTTGTTCACTTGATAGTATAAATCACCTTTCTGATATTGATGAAGTAAAGAAGACCTTTTCTGCTCTCAAAAATTTCATCGATGATGGCGGAATAATGATTTTTGATGTGAATACACTTTATAAGCACAGAGAGATATTAGGAAACAATACCTTTGTATATGATGAAAGCGATGTTTACTGTGTGTGGCAGAATACTCTGCTTAGTGATAATTCCACAGTCAGCATTAATCTGGATTTTTTTGTTAAGGATGAAGATGGCTTATACGAGCGCTTTACAGAAAGCTTCAAGGAAAGGGTGTTTACACACAGGGAGCTTTCAGAAGCCTTTACTCAGCAGGGCTTCAGTCTTTTGTCTGTTTATGATGAGCTGACCTTTCAGCCGCCTGAAGAACAAACCCAGAGAGTTTATTATGTTATAAGGAGAGAATACCGATGATTGATTACAAAGCATTAAAAAGCGGTACAGATATAAGAGGTGTTGCCATAGGCGAGGGTAATGTTTTCACTAAGGAATCTGTTTATGATATAGCAGGCGGCATTTGGAATTTTCTTTGTAAAAAGCAGAATATCAGTAATGTCCGCGTAGCAGTAGGCTACGATTCCCGTGTGAGCTCACCGGAAATAGCAAAAAATATGGTGGAAGCCCTGACCTCTTTCGGTGCTATGGTGTATGATTGCGGTATGTGCTCTACACCTGCTATGTTTATGTCTATTGTGAATTTCCATTTTGATGCGGCTATTGAAATAACCGCAAGTCATCTTCCTATGGAAATGAACGGAATAAAGATTTTTACCCGTGAGGGCGGTCTTTCGGGTAAGGATATAGAACAGATTCTGAAGGATGCCGAAATGAATATAAGTGAAGCACCAGAGGCTGTCTTTAAGTCCACAAGCTTCGATATAATGAGCTCATATTGCGAAGGCTTATGTAATATGATAAAAGAAGGTGTTGCTTCGGAAAATTATAACAAGCCTCTTGAAGGAATGAAAATTGCCGTAGATGCAGGAAATGGTGTTGGCGGCTTTTATGCTCATCGCGTGCTTCAGCCTTTGGGTGCAGATGTAAGTGGCAGTCAGTTCCTTGAGCCTGATGGCAATTTCCCCAACCACATACCAAATCCCGAGAACAAGGTCGCTATGAAATCTATATCGGATGCGGTAATGGCAAGTGGTGCCGATTTAGGCATAATTTTCGATACGGATTGCGACAGAGCCGCCTGTGTTGATGAGAAGGGTACGGAAATAAACCGTAATAAGCTTGTTGCTCTTGCCTCATATATTGCTCTTAAGGATAGCCCTGCAGGAACAATTGTAACCGATTCCGTAACAAGTGACGGTCTTGCTTTGTTTATTGAGAAAAATCTGGGTGGCAAGCATCACAGATTCAAAAGAGGCTATAAGAATGTTATTGATGAGGCAAAAAGACTTCAGGAGGAAGGTGAGAATGCTCCTCTTGCCATAGAAACCTCAGGTCATGCCGCCTTCAGGGAGAATTATTATCTTGATGATGGTGCATACCTTGTTACGAAAATTATAATTGAGGCGGCACTTCTCAATAAACAGGATAAAGCTATTGATAGCTTAATAAGCGAGCTTAAGCTCCCTTGCGAGGAAAGAGAGGTCCGTTTCAAAATCAAGCTGACAGACTTCAAGGGTTACGGTCAAGGCGTTATAAAGGATTTGGAAGAACTCTGCCGTAAACGTGAGGGCGCATCAGTTTGTCCCGTTAATTATGAGGGTGTACGAATCAATTTTGATAAGAACCACGGAGATGGATGGCTGCTTCTGAGAATGAGTGTTCACGAGCCCATTCTTGTGCTTAATACGGAAAGTGATACCATCGGCGGAACAGATACAATGCTCGGCTTCTTTAAATCTTTTATTGTCGAATATGACTCTGTTGATTCTTCAGTACTGTAAATTATTCAACGCAAAATACATAACTTGAACACCGCCGCAGAGCTTAGTTGCTCTGCGGCGGTGCTTTGTTTTTGAATCGGATATTATTCAAAAAGATAAACTCTTGTTTCGTAGGGCTTTGTTTTGAAACCGTTTGCGGTTACTGCAGGGTGCTTGTAGTTGCAAAGAACACATTCGCCTTTACTCAGGTCGAAGCCCTTGGGAGCAGTGAAATCAACCTTTTTATCTGTGAAGGAGTTGATAACAAGAAGCCTTTTGCCCTCATAATTTCTTTCGTAAACATAAAGGTCCTTACTGTTTTTGTAATGCTCCTTGTAGTCACCATAAATAACAATATGATTCTCTTTTCTGAATTTGAGAAGCTTTCTGTAGAAGTTGAGGATACTGTCGGGGTCCTTGTCGGCGGCTTCAACGTTGATTTCTTTGTAATTGGGATTAACAAAGAACCAGGGCTCATCTGCGGTTGTGAAGCCGGCATTCTTTTCTGCGCTCCATTGTACGCAGGTTCTTGCGTTGTCGCGGGACGCGTAATTAGCAAGTGCAAGTGCTTTATCAGCACCCATAAGCGCCTTTGCAACACCGTAGTTATTTACTGTGGAAACATCGGTGAACTCATCAATGCTCTTGAAATCGTAGTTGAGCATACCGATTTCCTGTCCCTGATAAATGAAGGGTGTACCACTCTGGCAAATATATGATACTGCAAGCATTTTTGCACTTTCTACACGGTATTTAGTGCTTCCGTATCTGTTGATAACACGGGGTTGGTCATGATTCTCCAGATAGAGCGCGTTCCAGCCCTTTCCGTAAAGGTCGTTCTGCCATCTGGAAAATACCTTTTTAAGCTTTTTAAGGCTGAATTTGGTTTTGAACCAGCTATAGAAGAGACAGTCAGCTGCCATGTGTTCAAAGTGGAACATCATATTGAGCTGCTGATTTTCTCCCTCGGTAATATGCTTGAGAGCATTCTTTGTGGTCATCATAGGCGCTTCGCCTACTGTCATACAGTCATATTTTGAATAAACCTCGTTTTTGAATTCCATAAGATATTCATCAAGGTGAGGTCCGTGCATATATTTTTCAATACCTGTTGCAACGGGGAACCAGTAGGGGCTTGAAGGTAAGCCTTCTTTTTTGGAGATAAAGGTGATAACGTCTTCGCGGAATCCGTCAACACCCATATCAAGCCAGAATTTCATAATATCCTTAACTTCCTGACGAACTTCGGGGTTATCCATATTAAGGTCGGGCTGTTCGATTGCGAAAAGGTGAAGATAGTATTCATCGAGCTTTTC
>JAZSCI010000208.1:0-14369 GCA_045602865.1 Acutalibacteraceae bacterium | reverse complement strand
CTGTCGTGCTACCGTTACACTATTCCGCTGTGAACGAGAGTAATTATACTATTACTTTGCCCCATTGTCAAGTGTTTTTTTCATACAAAAACAGATTTTTTTTATTTTTATTTTTCAGTAACCTCATACTACCTGGAAAATATAGAATTTCAGGTAATCTGTTTCGGGCACTCCCCACAGAATAGGATGGTCGGCGCTCTGTTGTCTGCACTCTACCTGACGAAGGCTGAGTCCTGCATCCGATGCTGCATCTGCAAGCATCTGTCGGAACATTTCATCGGGCATAAAGTGTGAACAGGAGCAGGTAGCAAGATAACCACCTCTGGGAAGAAGCTTCATAGCCTTCATATTTATTTCCTTATATCCTCTGTATGCATTGCGCATTGTTGCTCTGCTTTTTGTGAAAGCAGGCGGATCGAGGATAATGAAATCATAATCGCAGTTGCCCTCATCGCTCATTTTTGTCAGAAGGTCAAATACATTCTCGCACTTGAACTCCATATTTTTAAAGCCGTTCAATTCACAATTATGCCTTGCAGTAGCAAGAGCCTCCTCGGAAATATCTACTGCAGTAACAAGCTTCGCCTCTGCCTTGGCGGCATTCAATGCAAACGCCCCCGTATGGGTAAAGCAGTCCAGAACCTTTCTTCCCCTGGCAATCTTACGAATTGCCATTCTGTTGTATTTCTGGTCAAGGAAGAAGCCTGTTTTCTGTCCGTTGATATAATCAACCTCATAGACAATTTCATTCTCTGAAATCTTTGTTTTCCCGTTCAGGTCAGTTTTCAGGTCCTCCCACTCATAGAAGCCCTTGTATTGCTCCATTCCCTCTTTTTCGCGGATTGCAACATCGTTTCTTTCATATACTGCAACAATGGTTTCACCCATTTCACGAAGCACCTTCACAAGAGCAGGAATTATGATATCCTTTACTCTTTCCACGCCTAAAGAAAGCACCTGAACCACGATAACATCATTGAATCTGTCCGCCGTAAGCCCGGGAAATGAATCTGCTTCACCGAAAATCAATCGGCAGCATTTGAAATCCTTTTCACCCATAACGGTTTTTCTGTATTCAACGGCATATTTTACCCGCCGCTCATAAAATGCGGCATCAAATTTATCATTGGCATTCCGCGATATTATTCTGACTCTTATTTTGGAATTATCATTTATATATCCCGAGCCCAGGTAGCGGTTTTTAGCAGAATAAACATCTACCACATCTCCGTTTTCGTATTCACCGAGAATCTCGGTTACCTCCTCGCTGAACACCCACAAATGTCCGCCCTTTATGAATTTTTCACCCTTGGGTGTAACAAAAACCTTTGTAAGATTACGAGCCATAAGCCTCTCCTTTGATAGCAAATCTTTTAGGAGATTATACAACTACCCGAAAGCACTTTCAACACCTTAAAGTAAAAAACTTTTTGCAAGAAGCAGAAAAATCACTCCCGGCACAGAGAAAAACGAGGCAAAAACAAGGGAGTACACATTCACACCAAGGGAAACAGGAATAAACCACCCCACAACATTTACTGCCAACAGAGAAGAAACACCACCGATAATACTTGTAAACACACTCCTGAAAAAATGTCCGCTTTTTTTGAAGGCAAAAAGGACTGCACAAGCTATTATTACACCTATTGCATAAATCATACCTCATTTTCCTCCGACTTGTATTTCCGTAAAAGGTAGGCATACTGAAGCTCAAGACTTTTAAGCTCATATATTGCCGCCTCAAGCAAAACCTTATCGGTGCTTTGCGCAAGTTTAAAATAAACCACCTTCATTTTTATCTGTAGCTCTGCTATTTCTTTTCGCAGTTTTTCCTTTTCGCTGAGTCCAAGGAACTCTCTGTAATATTTTTTAGTATGCATTTTATCCCCTCTTTTTATAAACAATCAATCTTTTACATTATATATATTTGATTACAGATTATTAAAGTACATATCTGAGCATAATATTTAAAGTGATTTTTTATAACGGAGGTGCCTATGAGCAGACATTCCTTTACCTATGAGCAATACTGCAACATAATCGGGAAAAACGTGGTAATTGAGGAGCTATCCTTTCTCAACGGCAAAAAGAAAATCCGTTGTCTGCACTCCTACAAGTGCACACAACGTGGAGGCTGTACCAACCCTTATGTTCTGCGAAAAATTCAAAACGCTCTTGAAAAAAACAATGCAGATTAGTATAATTTAATTTATACTGAAGGGCGGTGATTTTTTGACAGGCTTATATATCCACATTCCTTTTTGCAAATCCAAATGTCCGTATTGTGATTTCTATTCCTACTGCGGCAACGAAAAGGAAACGGAAGCATACACAAAGGCTTTAGTCGAGGAAATCCACACCCGAAAAAGGACTCAGAATTATCTGACAGAGCCGATGAAATGTGATACTCTGTATCTTGGCGGAGGCACACCTTCCGTGCTTTCAGGAGAACAGCTATACCGTATAATTACCGCGGCAAAAAGTGCCTTTACATTCACAGAGGATGCGGAAATAACCGTGGAATGCAATCCCTCCTCCGACATAGAAGGGCTTCTCCCCTATTTTCTGAACGCAGGCGTAAACAGAATCTCTCTCGGTATGCAATCTGCCGTTGACACCGAGAGAAAAGCCCTCGGCAGAATTTCGGACAAAAACAGAATCCGCCGTGTTGTTAAGCTTTTAAAAGATGCAGGTATCAGCAACATATCTATTGATATAATGCTGGGAATCCCACATCAGACTTCCGAAACACTTCGGGAAACCGTAGATTTTGTAACAGAGCTTCACATACCTCACATAAGTGCCTACATTTTAAAAATTGAGGAAAACACATTTTTCGGCAAGAACCGACACAGATATACATTCCCTGATGATGACACAGCCGCCGACCTTTATCTTCAATGCTCGGAGCTGCTTCGAGAGGCAGGTTTTTCCCACTACGAGGTATCCAACTTTGCCCTTGCCGGATTCGAAAGCCGACACAACACCAAATACTGGCTCCTTGAGGATTATCTGGGGCTTGGTCCCGGTGCGCACTCCTGCATAGGAAATAAAAGATTTTTCTTTGATAGCAGTACCGAGGACTTTATAAACGGAGAAAAGCCTGTATATGATTGCGAAGGCGGTGGCAAGGAAGAGTATATAATGCTCCGGCTCCGACTCAAGGAAGGTCTCAGTATATCAACGCTCCGTGAGAAATACGGAGAGGATGCTGCACTTTCAATACTTAAAAAGCAACAAATGCTGTGTTCAAAAGACCTTGCAACCTTTGATGGAGACCGATTTGCGCTTACGGAAAAAGGCTTTCTGTTATCAAACAGTATAATTGCAGATATTATTTACTGATACAATATCAATTAAATACAAATAAAAAATGCTACAGTGTACGGATAATCCGTTTACTGTAGCATTTTGTTTTAATCAGTCATCTGCCTTTACCTGTGCAGCAACTCTTCCGTTTGATTCGTGCTCAGCAAATGAGCTTGCGTAATATACGCCGCCGTTCACATCGTGACGGAAATACAGATAAGATGTATCTGCAGGCTTAAGCGCAGCCCTGATTGCCGCATCACCCGGATTAGCAATAGCACCTATAGGAAGACCGTGACACTCATCACTATAAGTGTCATAGCTGTCTCTGTAATGGATGTAAAGTGCGGTATCATCCGTTGATGATGTCAGTGTAGGCTTGATTGTCTTAACAAGGTAATCCTCTGTAGAGTCACACTGAAGCAGAGGGAATGCAGAAGGTCTGTTAAGTCGGTTGTACAATACAGATGAAATCTCAGGCATCTGCTCACTTGTTGCCGCTTCCTCCTGGAGAATGGATGCAAGAATAATAATCTCATCAAGACTTACTCCGCGCTCCTTTGCAATTTCCTTGTACTCGTCTGTCCATCTGTTTTCAAAGTTATCAAGGAATTTTCTTGCTACACTTGCAGCACTTTCACCGATATAGAACTCGTATGTGTCAGGATACATATATCCCTCAAGAACACGGAAGCGCTTATCCTTATTGGGAATAGCTGCTATAAAATCGTATTCCTCGGAGAAATCCACATTCTGGAGTGTGCTTATAAAGCTTGCGGCAGTACAAACATCGTTTGACTCAAGCTTTTCTGCCATCTGGTCGATGGTCCAGCCCTCGGGGAAGGTAAGGGTAATGGTCTCTGAAAGGGTTATGTCAGACTTCATTGTAGAAAGCATTTTTTCTACACCCATATCGGAGGAAAGTGTATAAACACCCGATACATAATCGCCATCCTTACCGAAGAAGCTGATAAAGAGCTTACAGAACATACTGTTTTTAATCAGCCCCTTGTCCTCAAGGACATCAATAACCTCATTATCTGTCCAGCCCTGGGAAACCTCAACCTCTACTACGGTATCATCCGCCTTTATGGCAAGAACATCATTTATACATCCGATGCCATATACACATAGAATAACGCTGATAAAAACTATTATAGCAAGCATAAATGCCCATGCAGTAAGTCTGTCCTGAGTAAAAAATCTGCCCATAGCGGTATTCTGTCGTTTTTTCGCCTTTTCTTCCTTTTCAGCCACATACTTTTTCTGCCTCTCCGTAGCAGGCGGCGCAGATACCCTGAGTGGCTTCTTGGTTGTATCCTTTCTCACAAAGGCTCTTTTTTCCCTTTGTGCCTGCTTATCTATGTCCTTGGGGGGATTAGAGAAATACACCCCACCCTTCATAGAGTGCTTGTCCTCTGCTTTGTTTTCATTCTTACTGAAATCAAGATTGAATTTATCAACAAGCCTTCTTCTGTCCTCCTTCGCCTTTTCAAACTGCGAATCGGCAGAAACCTCTTCAGTCGCCTTTGGCACCTGACCTTCGGTTTTTCCGGGTGTCGAATCTTCAAAAGTGCTCATAAGCTTATCATACTTTTCAGACATTTTTTACCTCCTTCTGGTTTCGATAAAACGCCCTTGTGTAATTATATAATCAACTGCCTTATCGTAATCATCACGAACCAGCATATTCATTACATTTTCATCATAGCAAATACCTATGGTAATACCACTGAAACGGGACAGATATCTGTCATAATACCCTTTTCCGTAGCCTATGCGATAGCCTTCTGTATCAAATAATAAACCGGGAACAATGCAGGCTGATTTTCCTATAAAATCCTCTGCTTCATCTATATTCAGCCTCGGACATATACCGATATCAGGCTCCATAATCCCAAACTCGCCCGTTTTAAGCTCATCAAGGCTTTTTATACAGTAAAACTCCATATATCCGTTTCTGTCCTCGCAACGGGGAACAGCAACGGTCTTTCCTGCGTCCAGAAGCATTTTTATAAGCTCTGTGGTATCAGGCTCAAGCTCCGAGGACACATAACACAAAACTGTATTTACGCCTTCATCACAAAGCTTTTTCATCAATACAGATGTAATTTCCTTATCGTACGCCTGCCTGGTTTCTTCAACAAGTGAGCGCCTTTGCATTTTAGCCCTGGCTCTCAACTGTTTTTTCTGCTCGTTAACAAGCTTTATTTTCTCCATTGGATTTTCGAAAGCATATCAATGGAAGCCTTTTCCCCTACAAGGAGACTTCCTATAGCCGCACCAAACTCCCAGGCAACTCCTGCACCCTTACCGGTTACAATGTTACCATCAATAACTACACCCGAATCTGCAATTATAGCGCCCTCGAGCTCATCCTCAAAGCCGGGGAAGCAGGTGGCGTTTTTACCGCAGAGCAAGCCCTTTCTTCCCAGAATAAAGGGAGCCGCACAAATTGCACCTATAATTTTGTTGCTTTCGGCACAGAAGTCAATTGCCTTCTGCACACGAGCATCATTATTAAGGTTATCTGCTCCGGGAAGACCGCCGGGAAGAATTATTCCCTGAAGATTGTCATCAAGAGAAATATCATCAATACTCATATCTGCGCGAACCATAATATTGTGTGTTCCCCTGCAAAGGGCATCACCCACCGCAACAGTTTTTACATCTACCCCTAATCTCAACAAAAAATCAAGGGGTGCAAGAGCTTCTACTTCCTCAAAGCCATCCGCAAGAAAAATATAAAACATATTATCACCTATCCTGAATACGGCACACCGAAAAAGCCGTTTTCGAGCTCGGGCGCACCATTTAGATTTTTGTACATACCGTAAAGAATATTTTTATCCGAAGGAGCGGATAAATTCCTCAGGCAGAGCTTTTCTGCATTTGTCACGGCAAAAGCCTCTCTGACAACGCTCTCCTTATCTGCGCTCCATTCGTATACCGTAGCACAATTATCCGTTACATCACAAACAAAATACCAATCATCCGAAAACCTGCATACAGATTGAGTATTATTTACCGAAACAAAGCACTCAAAAGCACCACCCGTAAGGAATGCTACGGGTACACTTGTGCATTTTTCGGAGACTATTTTACTGTACTTATTATAACTCCATTGACATTGAGCATCGGTGCCTTTCTGTATTTCGGGGAAAGCATTTCTCTCAAAATACTCCTCTGAGTAGTAAAAACCGTTTTTAAATCCTAAACCCTCATATACACCGAAAAGATACTCTTCCTCCGGCACAAGAAAAAGGTACTCGATGCCTCTTTTC
The DNA here is from genome assembly GCA_045602865.1 of Acutalibacteraceae bacterium. GTDB lineage: Bacteria > Bacillota > Clostridia > Oscillospirales > Acutalibacteraceae > DTU089. The sequence goes on along the minus strand of JAZSCI010000208.1, from coordinate 7,776 downwards.
TCTGCAATAAGGAAAAGCTCCTGAAAAAGCCTTTTCATCAAGCCCTTGCCTCTGTACTCGGGCAGAGTACATACTGCATAAATATAAGCCGCGCTATAGGTCCTGCAATCAGCACAAATATGTCCATCAAGTATATATAGCATACTGACTGCCTTCTCACCCTCAAAAAGAGCAAGTGCATTATTTTCCGTTACCGCTTTTGAGAAAAAACGCTCAAGTGCTTCATCACTATCATCAAAGGCGGTTTTCCACAAAGCCTTCAGGGTTTCATAATCCTTCTCCGCCGCAAAACGCAGTTCAAACAATCCGCACATAATATTTCTTAACAAGTCTGTCGGGATAGTAAGAGGTCTTTGCTCTGCGCAAGCCTTCCACACCCGCATCATCCTCACGATTTATAAATTCATATTGAGAAGCCACTGCCTCTGCCGTAAGCTTATTTATCACCGCATAAGCCTGGGGAAAATCAGGACTTGCTTTCTCAAAATGTGTACAATACATATTTCTTGCAGACATTCCCTCGCCCATTGAGTAGGCGACAATTTCACCATTTACACGAAGTATCATTCCGCTGAGCTCAAGCTCCCTGAAATGGGAAAAAGCCTTTTCAATAACAAGCATTTCCTCATCAAGCTTGGGATTTCTCTGTCCTGTTTTATGCCATCTGTGTGAAAAGGCAAGACATTCATCGAGATTATTCCCGGTGATTTTCTCATATGAAAAATCGTGTTTTTTCTCAAAAGAATTAACATGATTTTTCTTTGAATGAAGCTTTCGTCCCTTGAGCGTGGCAAGAGATTCACTCCTGTACACGTAATCGAAAAAATCCCGTTGCTCAACAGTCTTTACCCTGTTGCCGTACACAGCCTTCAGTATCTCCAGCTGCTCATCACTTATACAGTAAAAGGAAAACTCTGTTCCGCGTTCGGCGGCATCTTCTTCGAGCTCTGTAAGAGCCGTTCTTATATCGCCATTCCCCAATGGAAATGCATAAGATTTCACACCGTTGAAGCGTGTGCGCAAATAAAGGAATCCGTTTTTTTCGCAAACACGGGTTTTCTCTGCAATGCTCCAACAAAAAATATTACCAAATGTAAAATCACACATTTCCGAGGGAAGTCGGGAAAAGTAGCTCTCAACAACTGATTTGTGAATAATTTGTACAGATTCAAAATCCAACATAACAAGCCTTCAATCAATTTTTGATTGTTTCAATTAAAATTTCGTATATTCTGTCATTTATAGCTTCAATGGAATAGGGCTCACCCTTCTCTGCACAAGGAATAACAATCCAACCGCACTTGTCCGCGGCATAAAGTGCAGCCTCACGGCAAGCATTAAGAAAAGCAACATTCGCCTCGTGTACATCCTTTTTGTTCTCATCACCCTCATAGCGCTGAGTCATAAGTCTTTGAGACACCTCAACGGGCATATCAAGAAAGAAAACCTTATCAGGCGCAGGAATACCGATTTTGTTGTACTCGAAATCAAACAGCCAATCAAGAAACTCATCCCAGGCTTCTTCCGGAAGCTTGGTCATCTGATATATAGCATTTGCAGGAGTATAACGGTCAGCAAAAATAAGCTTTCCCTGCTTATATTCGGCTTTCCATTTTTCTGTATATGAAGCAAAACGGTCTGCCGCATACAAAACGGAAGCGGCATAGGGGTTCACAGACTCTGCCTCTGTACCGAAATCTCCGTTAAGGTACTTGCGCACAAGTATGCTGGAATCGCTGTCATAATCGGGAAGCTTTATTTTCTTGAACGGAATGCCATCTGCTTCCAGTCTTTTGCAAATAAGCTCAGTCTGGGTTGTTTTTCCGCAACCGTCAAGTCCTTCAAGATCGATAAACATACCTGTACTTCCTTTCCGTACACTACCCTATTTTACACATCAAGATAATACAATAAAAATCCGAAACTGTCAAACAATATAAATAATTTGTAATAAATATGTAATATTATTCATAGAAGAAGAAAAGTGGTTGCCGAAACGACAACCACAAGCATTTTTCGATACAACCTGATATTTGTAATTACTCCTCGAGCATTTTGAGGATTTTCTCCTTGGGCACCACACCTACTGTCTGTGAAGTTACCTTACCGTTTTTAACAACAAACAATGCAGGGATACTGGAAATACCGAAGGCATTCGCAAGAGCGATATCCTCATCCACATTTACCTTTCCGACTACTATACCGGGATTTTCCGAAGCAATCTCATCCACAACGGGAGAAAGCATCATACAAGGACCGCACCAGGATGCCCAGAAATCCAACAGCACCGGCTTTTCACTCTTTAAAACCAGTTCTTCAAAATTACTGCTTGTAATATTCAATGCCATAAAAACACTCCTTTGACTTTTAATTAATCTTTTGATTTATAGTAGAGCATACAGTGGCAGTAGCCCTCGAAATCGGGGTCCTTTATCTGCTCACGAAACTCCTTGCAAATACATTTGTTATCCTCACTTTTTTCAAGCCTGCAAGGACAATAGCCATCCTTTTTCTTCAAGCCTTCCTTTATTCGTGCAACAACCTCTTTGTTTTCATTAAGCTTTACAGCCATAGGTTTCCCTCCTGACTTCCGTTTACTTGTGACTCAAGCGAGTCTTTATATATATTTTAGCAACTTATTTTGAAATATGCAATATTACACTTTACATTTCCCGAAAAAAGTGTAAAATATTTAGGAAAATATTAAAAAGGAAGATACCAGATATGAATGAAATAACCCTTCAGGCATACAATACCGTCAAGGAAATCATTGATGCGGCAAAATTGGTGAAAGGTAATATTCTTGTTGTGGGATGCTCCACAAGCGAGGTTACGGGAAACACCATCGGAACATATTCCTCTCCCGAAACTGCAGAGAATATTTTTGAAGGAATCCGGAAAGCCGCCTCGGAAGCGGATATTTACATCGCCGCACAGTGCTGCGAACACCTGAACAGAGCAATTATCATCGAGAAAAGTGCCGTACCTTTCGGGGATTTCGTAAATGTTGTCCCCCAACCCAAAGCAGGGGGCTCCTTTGCCACCGCCGCATACAAGGCATTTGCAGAGCCCGTAGCATTAGAGGAAATCAAGGCTGATGCAGGTATAGATATCGGTTCAACACTCATAGGAATGCACCTGAAACAAGTTGCCGTTCCCGTAAGGCTCAAAAACAACACTATAGGCAATGCAAACGTTACCGCAGCCCGTGTCCGCCCTAAATTCATAGGCGGAGAAAGAGCTGTATACAACAAGGATTTATACTGATATTTTATTATTTGTGAGGACTGAATTATGAAAAACGAACTTTTGAAGCTTCTCAGCAGAAATGCAAGATACTCCGTAGCCGACCTTGCAACTATGCTCGGCAAAACAGAGAAGGAAGTAAGCGATGAAATAGAAAGCCTTGAAAAGGCAGGAATCATCCGCGGCTACAAGGCGGTAATAGACTGGGATAAGCTTGATGGTGCTTATGTTTCAGCTATTGTTGAGCTCAATGTTATCCCCAAGGCAGAGCTCGGCTTTGAGGAGGTTGCCGAAAAGGTAATGTCCTACAGGGAGGTTGAATCCGTTTACCTTATGTCGGGCTCTTATGACCTTAATGTTGTAGTAAAGGGCAAAACACTTCAGGATGTAGCAAGATTTGTGGCAAGAGAGCTTGCAACAATTGATTCTGTAACATCTACCGTTTCCCACTTTGTTATGAGAAGATACAAGGAAATGGATGTAGAGCTTTGTGATTCATACGAGGATTGCAGGGGGCAATTTATCTATGATTGATTATTCCAAGGTTTTAAACAAAACAGTTACGGACATCAAGCCTTCGGGAATCCGAAAATTCTTTGATATTGCCGCAACTATGGAGGATGTAATTTCTCTAGGCGTGGGTGAGCCCGATTTCCAGACTCCCTGGCAAATCAGAAAAGCGGGTATAAGCTCCCTGGAAAGAGGCAGAACCAAATACACCTCAAACAGAGGTGTTGATATGCTCCGTACAGAAATTTCAGCTTTTCTGAAAAGAAAATACAATATCGAATACAACGCCGATGATGAAATTCTTGTAACAGTGGGCGGAAGCGAGGCAATAGATGTTGCTATCCGCAGTATTACAGAGCCCGGTGATGAGGTTATAATACCTCAACCAAGCTATGTTTGTTACGAGCCCATAACTGCACTTGCAGGCGGTGTTCCCGTAATAATCGAAACAAAGGCAGAAAACGATTTCAAGGTTACACCCGCTGAGCTTCTTCAGGCAATTTCCCCGAAAACAAAGGCTCTCATTCTCCCCTATCCCTGCAACCCCACAGGTGCCGTTATGCAAAAAGCCGATTTAGAGGCTATTGCAGAAATTCTTAAGGGCACAAACATCATTGTAATTTCCGATGAAATTTACTCTGAGCTTACCTACACTGAGGAAAGCCACATCTCCCCTGCATCTATTCCGGGAATGAAGGAAAGAACTATTACAATAAACGGCTTCTCTAAATCCCATTCAATGACCGGTTGGAGACTTGGCTATGCCTGTGGTCCCAAGGAAATAATGTCGCAGCTTGTAAAAATACACCAATACGCTATAATGTGCGGCCCCACCACCTCTCAGTATGCTGCAATTGAGGCACTGAAGAATGGTGATGAAGCCGTTGAAAATATGCGCAATGAATACGACAGAAGAAGAAAGCTTATGGTAACCGGCTTCAACAGACTCGGACTTTCCTGCCGTGAGCCTCTGGGTGCTTTCTACGCCTTTCCTTGTATAAAGAGCACCGGTCTTTCAAGCGAAGAATTCTGCGAAAGACTCTTGCAGGAAAAGAAGGTAGCTGTTGTCCCCGGAACAGCCTTCGGAAAAGGCGGAGAAGGCTTTGTAAGAGCCTCCTACTGCTATTCGGTAGAGCATATTAACAAGGCTCTTGTGAGAATCGGCGAATTTATAGAGGAACTTAACAAATAATACGGTATATGCGTCTATCAAGGGATAAAAGGCGCACAAAAATCAAGAAAGAGAATATATATCGGACTTTCAAAGCGCATCTGATATTTATACTATCAGATGCGTTTTGCGTTGATTACACCTTATATTTTATACAATAATATTGACATTCCGATGTGATTATAGTATTATTTTATAAAGTGATTATTTCTCAAGGAGGAAATTTTTATGATTAAAAAAAGAAGTGTTGCTAAGTACATAATCCTTAACATCATTACCCTGGGCATTTACGGTCTGTTCTTCTGGACAAAATGGACTAAGGACCTGAACAAAATCTGTGACGGCGATGATTATGACAGCGGTCATTACATCCTTGTTTTCATTCTTGATTGCTTCAGCCTTTTCATTTATGCTTTCGTTTGGAACTACCAGATGGCAGAGAGAATGTTCCAGAAGGCCAAAGAGCTTAACGTTTCTCTTAAGCACGGCGGTATGTTTGTTGCAATCTGGAGAGTGCTCCCCATCGTAAGCAGCGTTTACAAGATCAAATACATGAACAAGCTTGCTGCTGCATACAACGCAACTGCAACTGATGCTAAGGCAGAGGCTGAAATTGTTGAAGAAGCTGCCGAAGAGGTTGCTGAATAATTAACAGTTAAAACTAACCGCCGTAGTGAGCCCCGCTCCTATAGCGGTTTTTTTACAGGAGATTTATATGAGCGAATTAAAATTTAACAATGGCAAATTTACAATAATGTCTCTGGGCGATCTTCACGAGCATCTTTATGTTGATACATACATCAAGAAAAAGAAGCTTGAGGATATGCACAATCTTGTAAAGGCAGGAATCTTGGCCTTCAAGCCGGATCTTATTGTGCTTCTTGGTGACACCTGTAGTGAAAAGATAGAATCAGGAGATTACAAGGAATACAAACAGGCTCTCGACAGAATACTCAAGCCTGTTATTGAATCAGGCATCCCCTTCTGCTATGTACTGGGAAACCACGAGCATGATCAGCATCAGGAAGAATTAATCGTAAAGGCTTATGAACAGTTTGAAACCTGCATCGGCAAGAATGATGAATCTGCTCCCAGAGGTAACTTCAACTGTAATATACTCGTAAAAAACAGTGAAGGTACAGGGGATATACTCAATCTGTGGTTTATCGACTCCAATAATCTTGCGGAAAATCAGGAAGAATCTGTATATGACTGGGTACACGAGGATCAGATTAAATGGTACGAGGAAAAAGCAGAAGAAATTAAAAAGGCTCACAACGGAAGAACTATTCCCGCCATACTCTTCCAGCACATTCCCGTATACGAGGAATATGAGCTTCTCCGTGAAGCAAAGATATATGAATATCCCTTTGCCGCAAAGGGACACCACAAATTCTCCGACAAAATGTATATGAAAAAGGACGGTGTAGAGGGCTATCTCGGTGAAGGCCCCTGCTCCCCTTGTGTAAACCACGGTCAGTTTGAAAGCTGGAAGAAAACAGGCGATGTTGTTGCCGCATTCTTCGGACACGATCACCTCAATGATTTCACCGGATATGTTGACGGAATTATGCTGGGACAGAACAAAACAAGCGGCTTCTGCTGTTACACAGATGGTTGCAACTCAGTTGTAAGAATCACAACCATACCCGAGGACAATCCCGGAAATGTAAAATCAAAGGTTTACCATTTCAAGGAGCTCGGTCTTGTTCCCACTTGTCTCGGACCTATTGAATCCCGCATAACCGACAGACAGAGTATGAATATGCACAAGCTCAGCTATGCCGCAGCAGGAATTGCAGGAGTTATCGGTGTAGGAAAAATCATAAAGAAGCTTATAAAATAACAAAGAAAGGACTTTTCCGTATGTCTTTAAGAAGAAATTTATCTGTATTGGCAGGTCTTTCAACAGGTGTTCTCATTGGTAAAAAGCTCAAAGACAAGAACATCTGCCCTATGTGTGTAGCTAAAAAGGCTCTTGCCGCTACACAAGTTCACATCAGCAACGAGGAAAAGTACAACAACGGTACTGCCCTCACTCCCCCTATGGGTTGGAGTAGCTGGAACACCTTCAGAAACTCAATTGATGAATCACTCATTATGGATACGGCTACTGCTATGAAGAAAACAGGACTTCTTGATGCAGGCTATTGCTATGTAAATCTTGATGATTGTTGGCAAAGCTCAATGAGAACTCAGGAAGGAAAGCTTCAGGGTGATCTTACACGCTTTCCCCGTGGAATGAAGCCTCTTATCAATGACATTAATGATATGGGCTTCAAGGTAGGTCTTTACACATCTAACGGAACACTCACCTGCGAGGATCTTCCTGCCAGTCTTTATAATGAAGCCATTGATGCAGACACCCTTGCAGAATGGGGCGTTGAGTATTTCAAATATGATTTTTGTCATAATGAGCCAATCCCCACAATTGCTCCCGCTTTAATCAAAATTCTTATCGGAAATGCGGATGAGCCCGACTTAATTGAAATAATGGCTCATCACGGCACACTTATAGGCGATGCAAAGGTTTTCGAGGATGAAAAGGTGCAGGGCGGATACGTTACAGGTAATCTGTGCGGCGGTCTCGGTAAACTCCGTTTTTCCACAATTGATGCTCCCGCTGACGGTGAATATTCTCTTACCATGGTGTTCCGTAAAGGTGGTAACAAGAAGAAATTCCTTGTTGTAAACGTAAACGGAAAGAAGGAGTACGACTGTTACTTCCCTGAATCAAAAGGGTTTACACCTGACGGCAGATTACAGATCAAAATACATCTTCACCAGGGTGTAAACACACTCACATTCTATAACCCCGTTGCTTCAAAAATGGATTCCGCCCAACGGCA
>JAZSCI010000207.1:0-4001 GCA_045602865.1 Acutalibacteraceae bacterium | reverse complement strand
GTTGAACTGACAATACTGTTTGTAAGTCCGTGTACCTCGGGACCAACCCCCAGAAGCATAGAGCCCCAGCATTCTGCACTGATAGAGGGCTTTGATGAGAGTGCACTGTATGTAACCGCACCATTTTGGAAAATACGGTCAAAATGAGGTGTGTCAGCATCCTTTATAAATGCCCCCGCACCATCAATTCCTACTACTATTATATGAGAGTATTTTTTATTCATAAATATTCCTCCAAAGGACAATAAACCCGGCTTGTTATTGAAATATATTATAATACACTATTCTAAACAATTCAATAATGTGTTTGGTGAATAAGTAACCCCGAAGCAAAGTCAAGTCTCTGCTTCGGGGTTGCTTGTTGTGTCAGGGGATTCCTGATAATAGGGTGCCTTTACAAAATTCCCTTGTTAAGCATTTTCAAAAAACTCTTCTATTTTATCGCCCATAAGATGATTTTTTTCTAAGAGAGTTTTTACAAGCTTTTCCAGCTTCGGCTTGTTTTCCCGAATAATTGTTTTTGCATTCTCAAGCTCATTAGCGAGAATTTCGTTACAAAGACCGTCAGCAGCCTCTGGCTTATTGGTCGCCATTATTCCGTATTCCTCAACCATTCCGTAAACGGTTATCATCTGAAGTGCAATCCGGGTTGCCGTAGCAATGTCTGTAGCGGCACCCGTGGAAATGCCATCTTCATTACCGTAAAAAATCAGTTCTGCGGCTCTGCCGGCTAAAAGTCCGCGTATTTTCAGGAGAAGCTGATTTTTGGTGTATAAACGCTCTTCCTCTGCGGGAGTATGTACATAACCGCCGAAGGAGCCTCGGGAAGAAATGGTGATATAAGACGGCTTTGTGCCGTTCAGGTAACTTAACAATGCGTGACCTGATTCGTGAATAGCAACACGCCTTAAAAGCTCCTCGCTCCAGTAATTTTTCTCTCCGAAGCGATATGTTTCAAAGGCTTCATTGAAGAAATCCTCACTTAATTGTGTGAGTCCTGCCCGTAGCATACTTCTCAGGGCAAAGTCGATTACAGAGCTTAAATCAGCAAGGCTCATACCGATTGAGCGGGAAGCTATGTTTTTTATTGCGCTTTTCTTAAGAGTCTGCTTGCTGCTCTTCAAGCGTTTTTCGATAAATACTTTTCGTTCATCTGCGTTGGGTAAATCTACAAATATTCTTCTGTCGAAACGGCGTAAAAGAGCCCCGTCAAGAGCGCTTTCCTGTCCGTAGGCTACATTGAAGTTTGTGGCTGCAAGAACAAAAACAGGTCTTGAAGAATTTGTAGAGAAGCCATCCATTTCATTGAGAAGAGCATTGACTGTATCTTCTGCGATTCTGTTTGTGAAGCGGTCCTTGGCAATAATATCAAATTCATCAATGAACACAACCGCAGGAGCATATTTTCTTGCTAACTCAAATATTCTTTTTACCTTCTGGGCGCCACCGCCGATTTGAGGTGAAAGGAAATCGTTTCCCTGGGTTGCAATAAAGGTTGCGCCCGATTCGTGAGCAAAAGCCTTTGCGAGCATAGTTTTACCTGTACCGGGCGGGCCGTAAAGTACAATGCCCTTAGGTACCGGAATGTTGTTTCGTGTGTAAAGCTTAGGCTCTTTAAGATAGGATATAAAGCCCTTTAATTCTTCCTTGGCATCCTCTGCGCCGATAATGCTGTCAAAGGTGGTGTTTGTCATACAAACATCATCTATAGCATCCGAGTCATCCACATCAATTAAAGGTACCAGCCTCAGATCCGATAATTCAATAATACCTATGTCGCCCTCTGAGTCATATATGCAATCATAGGTAAGAGCTTTTTTAGATCTGATAAGGTCGTGAAGCATTTTCTCAATATGTGCATCCTCGCCCATTTCCTTGAGTCTTGCTGAGGTGTCCTGTTGTTCAAAGAAGCCCCTGGCGCCGTTTTCTGTCAATGCCTGGCGTTCTTCTCTGTTTATTTTGTGTTTGTCGGAGGAGTATATAAAAGTGGGGATTCTCTCGTTTACAAGAATATCCAGAAGTCTTCTGCCTTCGGATTGGGTATCCTCAACATTTAATGTGGGAGCTTCCGTGCCAAAAATATCGCATACAGAAAAAGAAATATCCTTATCGTTTATAATCTCATAAGCCTGAGCAATAGTTTTTGCATTGAATAGCTTAATTCGTTTATTGGATTTCAGATGAGCATAAGTATCGGGGTTCTCGCTGAAAAGCAAAACATTTTGTGTTCCCGAAGGCTTGAAAAGCTCCTTGTGGTTGCCTTTAGTATCAATTCTTATTTTGATTTTCTTTGTCGCAGACAATGCTTCTCTGTTCTTTTCGGAAGCAAATCTCATCCAGTTGAATATTTCCTCGGAAATAAAATTGCTTGTCCTTCCGCTAAGGGCACGGGCATCAATTTTTCCGCCCTCGGCAAAGAGTAAAGCGGCACAAAGGTTGTCATCAAAATCAAAGCTTATATTGAAATTTTTTTCGAAAAGCTCTATATTGCTTTTCATAACTGAATTACTTATTTTCAGTAAATCCTGAGTGCTTAGGGGGTTGAATAAAATTACATTACCTGCTGCAAAGCGAGAGCATATTGCTTCAGGGAAAAACTTCTGACCGGTAACCGGGTTTACATCATTTGCTATTGCATTTATAACTGTTTTGCGGTTGGGAGCGATACCACCGGGCTCAAGATTTTGGTAAAGGTTTTTACCTGCATTGGTGGTCATTATAATTATGGTGTCTTTAAAGGAGATGTTTTCACCGAGATGAGCATCCTTAAGCCAACCGGCATCAAGAATCTGCAAAAACAAATGAATTATATTAAGATGAGCTTTTTCAATTTCATCAAAAAGCAAAACGCATCGGGGATGTGCCTTAACGAATCCGGTTACCAAACCCTCGTGACTGTTTTTGTAGACTCTGTCAGAGCCCGAAAACTCGTGTGGAGATTCATCATCAGAGAAGCTGCTCATATCGAATCTGCGGAAGGGGAGTTTTAGTGCATCGGCAGCTGTATTTGCAAGAAAGGTTTTGCCTACACCCGGAGCACCCGCAAAAAGGAAAACCGCCTGAGGCTTCTGGTTTTTGCTGTCATTGTTGCTTTTCACTACTGAATCAAAATACCCTGATACAACAGCAGAGATAGCCTCATCCTGTCCGTAGACCTTGTCGCGGATATTATTCTGCAGGTCTTTAAAAAAGGGAATTATACGCTCAGACGGATAGGCGGAAGAGTCCTCCGGGTTATCCGTTTCATTCTTTGTGTTTATGTATGAAGAAAGAAGCTCGTTGATTTTCTCGTTTTTAACTGCTGCATTTTTACTTAATTCACCGTTGTCGACTGCTGAAAGCACCTTTCTGAGTGCGGCTCCGGGGACATCTGTATATTGTCTTATTAAATTGGAAAGCGAAATGGTTTCGCATCCCAGTATATCGGCAATTTCAACTGCATTACTGTAGCAGGCAGCTTCAAGCAGTATTTCATCTTTGTCGGGCTCGGGGTTTTCTTTGAGCCATTTTACGGCTTCGGATAATGCGACATTTGCATTTTCTTTTGTACAACACAGTTCGTTGAGAGCATTCTCCATTTCCTTTGATACCGAGGAAAGGTAGGTGGTATGGCGGTATTGCTCCAGTAGGCCTGCAACAATGTGGACCTGAGTAAGTCCGTTCGAGTTGTATTTTCTTTGTAATCGTTCAGCTAATCGGTAAATGCTGCTCAATAAACCGTTTTTGGTAGCTCCCATATAATTTCCTCCGTATCATTAAGGGTAATCAGGGTAAAAAATATCAAAGTATCGCGATTTTGCGGATTGCGGGTATTTTTTTGCATTTTTGTGTAATGAAAGTAAAATACCACAGAATACATTTTATTTCCCTACTGTTTTTTTGTCAAGTTTTTGTGCTTTGAGAAATATAGAAAGAAATATAGAATATTTATACTGATTTTTGTTACTTTTTTATATCTGTAAATAGTTGATTTGGTGACATATTGTGATATAATGAAGGGC
>JAZSCI010000206.1:0-7753 GCA_045602865.1 Acutalibacteraceae bacterium | reverse complement strand
GCGGTATTCCCACCTTTGAGCGCAGTAAGCTTTTCGGTTATTTCACAAGACAGTATGAGCGTTGTGTGGGCGTTTGCGGTACACACGGCAAAACAACCGTAACCTCTATGCTCAGCCATATTCTTATTGATAATGATTTTGATCCCTCTGCCATTATAGGTGGCAAGCTCCCCCTCACAAACACGAACGGCAGAGTGGGAAAAAGCGACCTTCTTATTTGTGAAGCCTGCGAGTACAAGGACACCTTCCTTGATTTAAGCCCAGATGTCAGTGTAATTCTGAACATCGACAGAGATCATATGGAATACTTCAAAACTCTTGAAAGACTTCAGGAATCCTTCCGCAAATTTGCCGATATGTCCACAAAGGCAGTTATCTTCAACGGTGATGATAAAAACACCATTGATGCAATTGCAGACATTAAAGGAAAGAAAATAATCTCCTTCGGCACAAGCCCCGAAAACGACTATAACGCCAGAAATATCTCCTGGAAGGACGGAGCATACGCAGAATTTGATGTATACAACAAAGACACTCTTTTAGGAAGAGTTTCCCTTTCAGTGCCCGGTGAGCACAATATACTCAATGCCCTTGCGGCAATTTCCACTGCCATTTATTGCGGAGCATCCTTTGAACAATGTCAGAATAGTGTAGCTACCTTCCGCGGTGCCGGTCGCCGCTTTGACTATCTGGGCAAATGCAACGGTGCTGATGTTATTGATGATTATGCCCACCACCCTGCAGAATTAGATGTTACAATCACTGCGGCAAAGAAAATGCCCTACAATAAGGTATGGGCGGTTTTCCAGCCCTTTACCTTCAGCAGAACACACGAGCATTTACAAGCCTTTGCAGATGTTCTTTCAAAGGCAGATAATGTTGTTCTTACAGAAATAATGGGCTCAAGAGAGGTAAACACCTACGGCATAAAAACTCAGGATCTTGCTGAAAAAATTGAAGGCAGCGTATGGTTTGATTCCTTTGAAAAAATTGCCGATTACCTTAAGGAAAATGTACAAGAAAATGACCTTGTTCTCACACTGGGCTGCGGCGATGTTTATAAAATCGCAAAGCTTATTATTGAATAAAAAATTATAAAGCAAAAAATCCGGAATACCTTCCTTACGGAAGATATCCCGGATTTTATTTTTACATACCTATGTTATTGAGAATAAACAGATCAATATAATTCCAATATCTTTCCTCATCCTCATACATACCCTGAGTATGATATGCCTCGCTTATTACAAGCTGATCTTTGTCTTCTGCCTCACAATCCATATAAAGGTCATTACTCTGCTTTATGGGAATGACCTTATCCTCTTCGGAATGGACAAAGAGGATGGGAAGCTGAGTTTTTTCCACCTGAGAAAGTGTATCTGCCTCTTCGGGAGACCAATCATACAAAAGCTCACAACCCTTCACAACAAGCTTTACTGTAGGGAATGCAGGAAGAAGTAATTCGTTTTCAAACTGTTCATTCAGGATATTTTCCAATTTATCATAGCAGCTATCTGCTATTACGCATTTAACATTTTCGGGAAGCTCCTCGCCCGAAGCATTGGCAACGGTATTTCCACCCATTCCCACACCGAAAAGGATTATTTTTGCATTTTCATCCTTCCCGATAATATAATCTATCCAGCAGAGAATATCCTTTCTGTCATCCCATCCCATTGTTATGTTTTCGTAAGGGCTGTCCCCGTGACCTCTGCCTACGGGAAGAAGCACATTAAAACCTAAATCATAGAAATGATAGGAATATTCCGACATATATGAAGGATTCTTGCCGTAAGGGTGGCAAATGATTATATAACTGTTTGTAGCATATTTATTATCTATTTCCACCCCGGTTATTGAGACATTATCCTCATTTTCAAGGCTTACCGCCTTTGCACGGGCACTAAACCATTTATCCATTGATTCATCCCGTTCAATAACAGTTTCTTCCTGAGATACCATAAAGCCTTTATAGCCGTTTCGGGAGAAAATAAGAGCACTGTAAATCAAAGAGCCTGCAAGCTCTGTTAAAATAAGGAGGGCTACACAAATTGCAAGAAGCTTTCTGATACTGAAGCGAGGAAGATTTATTCGTCTCATCCTGCTCTCCTGCTCATATTCTTCATAGACTTCCTCTGCGTCTTCCGCCTGAAGCTCTGTTTCCGGCTCAATCTGTGTATATTCATCTGTATTCAATATATACATCTCCTCTGTTTCTCGAAATCCATTATAATATACCAAATTATCTCCTGCAAATCAACCTTTAGGCAAAGCTTAATAAAACAGGGCTGAAAAAACAAGTGTTTTTTCAACCCCGTTTATTAATTTATGCGGGAATTATTTAAAATACTTAACGGCAGCCATGAACATCTGAATGTCGTAGTTTCCTGTTACATTCTTGTAAAGACCATCGCCGATACGCTCACTGTGTCCCATTTTACCGAATACTCTGCCATCGGGTGATGTGATACCCTCAATAGCAAACATAGAGTCATTGGGGTTAAAGTGAACATCAACAGTTGCGTTGCCTTCAAGGTCAACATACTGTGTAGCAATCTGTCCGTTAGCAGCAAGCTGTCTTATAAGCTCCTCGCTTGCAAGGAAGCGACCTTCACCGTGAGAAATCGGAACATTATAAACATCGCCCACCTCTGTAAGAGCAAGCCAGGGTGACTTATTAGAGGCAATTCTTGTTCTGACAATTCTTGACTGGTGACGGGCAATTGTATTGTAAGTAAGGGTAGGACAATTCTCATCTGTATCAATAATCTTACCGTAAGGAACAAGACCGAGCTTGATAAGTGCCTGGAAGCCGTTACAGATACCACACATAAGACCATCGCGATTCTCAAGAAGGTCTGTTACGCCCTCCTTGATATTAGCATTTCTGAAGAATGCCGTAATGAACTTTGCGGAGCCATCGGGCTCATCACCACCGGAGAAGCCACCGGGAATGAAAATCATCTGTGCATCCTTGAGCTTTGAAGCAAACTCATTAACACTTGCAGTAATGTCTGCTGATGAACGGTTCTTAATAACGATAATCTCGGGCTCTGCACCTGCATCACGAACTGCCTTTGCACTGTCGAATTCACAGTTTGTGCCGGGGAATGCGGGAATGAGAACCTTAGGTCTTGCAACCTTGATAAGGGGAGATTTGCGTTCTGTTGCACTGTATGAGAAATTCTCAACGGGAGTATTTGTATCGGGAATGTTGCAGCTATACACGCTCTCAAGCTTATCCTCGTAAATACCAAGAAGCTCTGCTGCGGAAACAGACTCGCCATTCAATGAGAAAAGCTCTTCCTCTGTAACTGTACCAATAAGCTTTGCATCTGCAATATCCTCAGTTGCTTCAACAAGGAATGTAGCATAATTATATGCGAAAATATCCTGAACACTTAAAGCACTGTCAAACTCAAAGCCGAAGCCGTTACCGAAAGCCATTTTCATAACAGCCTCTGCAATACCGCCCATACCGGGTGTGTAGCAGGAAACTGCCTTACCCTCACGAAGGAGTGCGCAAACCTTATCAAACACCTTGAGAAGTGACTCTGTTTCAGGAAGTCCGTTTGCATCAAATTCGGGAGAAACAAGGTAAACCTTGTTGCCTGCCTTCTTGAATTCAGGAGAAACAATATCCTTAACCTTCTCTGTAGTTACTGCAAAGGAAACAAGTGTAGGAGGAACATCAAGATCCTCGAAGGTACCACTCATTGAGTCCTTACCACCGATAGATCCGATCCCCAGATTCTTCTGTGCCTTGAAAGCACCGAGAAGTGCTGCAAGGGGCTTACCCCAACGCTTCGCATCCTTACCAACACGCTCAAAATATTCCTGGAAGGTGAGATAAACATCTTCAAATTTTGCACCTGTTGCAATAAGCTTACATACAGACTCAACAACTGCAAAATATGCACCGTGATAGGGGCTCTTCTCTGTAATAAAGGGATTGTAGCCCCAAGACATAAGAGAGCAGTCATCTGTATGCTTTTTCTCTACAGAAATCTTCTGTACCATAGCCTGAATGGGAGTAAGCTGATTCTTACCGCCGAAGGGCATAAGAACTGTACCTGCACCGATTGTGGAGTCAAAACGCTCTGAAAGACCTCTCTTTGAGCAGATGTTAAGGTCATCAGCCATTTTCTTTATATTCTCTGCAAAACCGCCCTCTGTAACCTTGTCAAAAGCTTCGGGCTTTGCGGTTGCAACATCAACGTGCTTGTCTGCACCGTTGGAATTAAGGAATTCTCTGCTGATATCACAGATAACCTTGTCATTCCAATGCATTACAAGTCTGGGGCTCTCTGTAACCTCAGCAACGGGACAAGCCTGAAGGTTTTCTGTAACTGCAAGCTCAAGGAAGCGCTCAACATTTTCCTTTTCAATTACAACTGCCATTCTTTCCTGAGACTCGGAAATTGCAAGCTCTGTACCATCAAGTCCTTCATACTTCTTGGGAACTGCATTAAGATTGATCTTAAGACCATCTGCAAGCTCTCCGATAGCAACGGATACACCGCCTGCGCCGAAGTCGTTACAACGCTTGATCATCTGTGTTGCTTCCTTGTTGCGGAAGAGTCTCTGGAGCTTTCTTTCCTCGGGGGCATTACCCTTCTGTACCTCTGCACCGCAGGTTTCAAGAGAATCTGCAGTATGAGATTTTGAGGAACCGGTTGCACCGCCGCAACCATCACGGCCTGTGCTTCCGCCAAGAAGTATTACGATATCACCGGGATCGGGGCGCTCTCTGCGAACATTCTCTGCAGGAGCAGCAGCAACAACCGCACCGATTTCCATACGCTTTGCAGCATAGCCGGGATGGTAAATTTCATCAACAATACCTGTTGCAAGACCGATCTGGTTACCATAAGAGGAGTAACCTGCAGCAGCAGTAGTAACAATAGTTCTCTGAGGAAGCTTACCCTTGATTGTCTCACTTACGGGCTTAAGAGGATCTGCAGCGCCTGTAACACGCATAGCACCATAAACGTATGCACGGCCCGAAAGGGGATCTCTGATAGCACCACCGATACAGGTTGCGGCGCCACCGAAGGGCTCGATTTCTGTAGGATGGTTATGTGTCTCGTTCTTGAAGAGAAGAAGCCAGGGTTCACTTACACCATCAACATCAACATTGATTTTAACTGTACAAGCATTGATTTCCTCGGACTCATCCAATTTATCAAGCTTTCCGTTTTCCTTAAGATACTTAACAGCAACTGTTGCAAGGTCCATAAGGCAAATGGGCTTTGTTCTGCCAAGCTCTTTTCTTGTAGCGATATACTCATCATAAGCACTCTGAAGAAGCTCATCCTCAAAGGTTACGCTATCAATAACTGTAAGGAATGTTGTATGGCGGCAGTGGTCTGACCAGTATGTATCAATCATTCTGATTTCAGTTATTGTAGGATCTCTGTCCTCTGTCTTGAAATAATCCTGACAGAAAGCAATATCATCAGCATCCATAGCAAGACCGTAATCCTTAACGAAAGCTTCAAGACCGGCTCTGTCAAGCTTTATGAAGCCCTCAAGAGTTTTAACCTCTGTAGGAATGTCATACTGAAGAGCAAGTGTCTCGTATGTATCAAGAGTTGCTTCCCTTGCCTCAACGGGATTGATAACGTGCTTCTTGATCTGAGCAATATCCTCAGCGGTAAGCTCACCATAAAGAGCATAAACCTTTGCACTCTTTACTGTGGGGCGGTCTCCCTGAGAAATAATCTGAATACACTGTGCTGCAGAGTCTGCTCTCTGGTCGAACTGACCGGGAAGGAATTCAACTGCAAAAACAGTTGCGTTCTCAAGACTTACCTCTTTTGTTGCAATATCAAGCTGAGGCTCAGAGAAAACTGTTTTGATTGCATAATCAAAGAGCTCCTCTGTAATATTTTCTGCATCGTAGCGATTGATAACACGGACATCAGTAAGGTTTTTAATGCCAAGAAGTGTACGTGCATCGCCTAAAAGAGCCTTTGCCTCGTGAGTAAGCTCTTTTTTCTTTTCTACATAAACTCTATATACCATATCTGTTAATCCTCCAAAACTGCAAGAGCTTTTGCACCGATATCATTACGATAAAATGCATTACCGAAGCTGATTTTTTTCACTAAAGCGTATGATGAGGCTACTGCCTTCTTAAGGTCATCCTCCACGGCGGTTACACCAAGAACGCGACCACCGTTTGTAAGGAGCTTACCGTCCTTAAGCTCTGCACCTGCTACATACACATTAGCACTGATTTCCTCGGGAATTGTCATTTCAAAGCCCTTTTCATACTTTACGGGATAACCCTCTGAAGCCATAATAACACAGCAAGCACTCTTCTCACTGAATTTTACAAGCTCCTCTGTAAGTGTACCCTCTGTTACCGCCTTCATAATTGTGAGCAAATCACTCTCAAGAAGGGGAAGAACAACCTGTGTTTCGGGATCGCCGAAACGGCAATTGTACTCAATAACCTTGGGACCGTTGGGAGTAAGCATAAGTCCGAAGTAAAGACAACCCTTAAAGCTCCTGCCCTCTTTATTCATCGCCTCAATTGTAGGAACGAAAATCTTTTCCATACATTCTGCGGCAACTTCCTTTGTGTAATAGGGGTTGGGAGCAACAGTACCCATACCACCGGTATTAAGACCTGTATCATTGTCTCCTGCTCTCTTGTGGTCCATAGATGAAATCATAGGAACAACTGTCTTTCCGTCTGTAAAGGAAAGAACTGATACCTCGGGACCTGTAAGGAACTCTTCGATAACAATATTATCTCCGCTTGTTCCGAACATCTTATCCTGCATCATTGATACAACGGCTGATTTTGCTTCCTCACGGGTAAGTGCAATAATTACACCCTTACCAAGAGCAAGACCGTCTGCCTTGATAACAGTGGGAATAGGAGCAGTCTCGAGATACTCAAGAGCCTTTTCCATATCATCAAAAACCTCATAAGCCGCTGTGGGTATGCCGTATTTTTTCATAAGATTTTTTGAGAAAACCTTACTGCCTTCAATAATAGCAGCATTCGCACGGGGACCAAAGCAAGGAATACCCTTTGCCTCAAGGGCATCCACACAACCGAGAACCAGCGGATCATCGGGAGCAACCACTGCATAATCAATGGAGTTTTCAACTGCAAATTCAGTTATCTTCTCAATATCCTTTGCACCGATATTTACACAAACAGCATCCTTTGCCATACCGCCGTTTCCGGGAAGCGCATAAATCTCGGTAACATCCTTATTCTCTTTTATTTTCTTAATGATGGCGTGTTCTCTGCCGCCGCCACCTACAACCATTATTTTCATTTGTACACCTCTGATTAGTGATGGAAAAGGCGCATACCTGTGAATGCCATTGAAATGCCGTACTTGTTGCAGCACTCAATTACAACATCATCACGGATTGAGCCACCGGGCTCTGCAATATATTTAACGCCGCTTCTCTTTGCTCTTTCAATATTATCGCTGAAGGGGAAGAAAGCATCGGAGCCTAATGCCACACCGTCAATTGTTGCGAAATATGCCTTTACATCTTCATCTGTAAGAGGCTCGGGCTGACGTGTGAAGTATTTCTGCCAGTTGCCGTCTGCACAAACATCCTCTTCATTCTTATTGATGTAACCGTCAATTACATTGTCACGGTCAGGTCTGCCGAGAGTATCCTTGAAGGGAAGAGCGAGAACCTTTTCGTGCTGGCGAAGGAACCAGGTATCTGCCTTTGTACCTGCAAGTCTTGTACAGTGAATACGTGACTGCTG
>JAZSCI010000205.1:0-2762 GCA_045602865.1 Acutalibacteraceae bacterium | reverse complement strand
ATAGCATCCTCGGGAGAATTGATTTTTATACAGGGAATATCACGAATACCCTCTATAAGCATATTCCTCAGAGAAGCAACATATTTGCTGTTTGAGGCTATATCCATAGCTTCCTCAGCGGCGGCTCCAAAGGAGAATATGGCAGGAGTTGCCTCAGTGCCCGAATGAATATTCTGCTCCTGACCTCCGCCCAGAACATAAGGCTTTATAAGTCCCTTGTTTTTTATATAAAGTCCGCCTACACCCTTGAGCGCGTGAAGCTTGTGACCGCTTACAGTGATAATATCCGCATCAATGGCAGAGGGAGTAACAGGGATTTTACCCAAAGCCTGAATACAATCGGAATGAATGATTGCAGGTGCTTTTGCTCTTTTTACTGCGACTCTTATGCGGTTTATTGGCAGAACGGAGCCTACCTCATTGTTGACCGCCATACAGGAAACGAGAATTGTTTTGTCGTTAATTGCAGAGAAAAGCTCATCCTCGTTGATTTTTCCTGCTTTGTCAGGTGCAAGGCGGATAACCTCCATGCCTGCAGCTTCAAGCCTTTTTATGGGCTCAAGAACACTTGGGTGCTCAATTTGTGTAGTAACAATACGATTACCCTGTCGTTTCAGCTTCTCATACACACCGAAAATAGCGGTGTTGTTTGCGGTAGTTCCCGAGGCGGTGAAATAAAAATTGCTCTCGGGTATATTCATAAGACGGGCAACCTGCTTTCTTGAATTCTTCAGATTATCCGATGCAGAAAGCCCCATCTGATGAAGTGATGATGGATTGCCCCAACATTCAGTTGCAGCATTCATAAGGGCTGCAAGAGCCTTGTCACAAGGCTTTGTGGTGGCGCTATTGTCAAAATAAGCAGTCAAAAAATACTACTCCTTCATTTTAGTGTATATATTCAATATTATACTATATTATCGCAGTTTTTGTAAATGCTTTTATATTAACTTTTAAGGTAAATTTATTGAATAATTAATGAATTATTCGGAAAAATATAAATCAGGAAAAAACAAAGGGGAATTTTTATGAATTTCAGCAGAAGAACATTTATCAGACTTATAAGCTTTGTTACTGTGGTTGTTGTGGTTCTTTCAATCAGCTCGGGTATAAATATGTACAGATATATGGCGGCTCAAAGAAAGCTTCAGGCATCCCGTGAAAGAGCTCTCACAGAGCTTGGTGCATATCTTGATGATATACAGGTCAAGCTTACAAAGGGGATGTATTCCTCGGGCGGTCAGATGCTTTCTGACATTTCCTCGGAGCTGTGGCGCTCCTGTGCCTGTGCAAAATCCAGCCTTTCCGTAATAACCGATGCAAACACACAATCCTCGGATATTTATAAATTTCTTTCTCAGGTGGGCGAGTATGCCCTCTGTGTCAACGAGGCTATTTCCTCGGGAGAGGATTTGTCGGATGAGGAAAATCAGAACCTGGAAAAACTTCGCGAATATTCAGGTGAGCTTTCGGAAAAGGTAAACTATCTCATAGACCAGGAGCAAAACGGTGGGCTTGATTTTGAGAAAATTGAATCCACCCTTGCCCGTGAGGATGAAGGAAATCTTTACCTTGCGGATGAAATCAATGACACCACCCAGGTCCTTGAGGATTATCCTACATTGATTTATGATGGACCTTTTTCTGACCACATTGACAGTAAGGAATCGGAAATACTGAAAAGTGCCCGTGAGGTAAGCAGAAATACTGCTCATGCGGCGGCTATTGATTTTCTCGGGGGAGAGAACACAGAGCTTTATTTCCTTAACGAAACAGAAGGAAATATGAGCACCTACAATTTCTATAATGCATCCTATACAGTTTCTGTTACTAAAAGGGGCGGTATTGTCAGCTCGGTTCTTTGCTCTGCTTATGCCGGGGAGAGCACTATAGATGGTGAAGAGGCGGTAAAAATTGCCACACAATTTCTCAAAAACAGAGGCTACGAAAGAATAAAGGAAAGCTATTATGCTATTTATGATGGGGTTTGCACAATTAATTTTGCGTATTACCACAAGGGTATAACCTATTACACTGACCTTATAAAGGTAAGTGTAGCCCTGGATGATGGTAAGATTACCGCGTTTGATGCTACGGGATATATAATGAATCACAAGGAACGGGTTGTGCCCGAGAAAACGAAGTATACTCCTGAGTCTGCAGAAAAGCTGCTTAAGGATGAGCTTGAGGTGCTTAACAGTAAAAGAGTGTTTATCCCTACTGATTGGGGCAGTGAAATTTATGCCTATGAGTATCATTGTAAGGATGATGAGGACCGTGAGGTGCTTATCTATATTGAACCCGATACAGGCGAGGAAGCGGATATCCTTCTTCTTTTGTATTCCGATGGGGGAATCCTTACAAAATAATGAATAAAATTGCTTTTTACGGGAATGCTTATAAGGGAGTTAAAGGAGTCTCCGGAAAGGGAGTGAAATTATGAAAAGGCTTTTTGCAGTAATTACCGCTATTGCTCTTATAGGTGCAATGGCACTCATACTTGCAGGTTGTGGCGGCGATAACAACGAAATGACTACCACAACTACAAATCCCACAACCGTTACAACACCAAGCACTACAAATTCAGGTATGGTAACAGATAACTCTGAAAAAAATGATAATGGTGTAATCGGGGATCTTGTAACTGATGTGTCGGATGGTGTTTCCAAGGCGGTAACTGATGTATCAGAGGCAGTTTCTGATATGATGGAGTAAAAAAAGTGCAGCGAAATGTAAAAGGGGCTGTAAAAAACGAAAGTTTT
>JAZSCI010000204.1:0-3482 GCA_045602865.1 Acutalibacteraceae bacterium | reverse complement strand
ACGACCGTAAGGCTTTAAGCGAGCTCAGTCTGAGATACAGCAAGGTTTCCTTCGGTATTGCTTCTACCTTCGCAGAAAACAGCGATTCTTGTGCCGACCTTTCTCAGGAAGGCATGATAGGTTTTCTTTCCGCGGTGTATTCCTATAAAAGCAGCGCAGGCACAACCTTTCTTACTTATGCTTCACGCTGTATCAGGAACCGTATACTTACCGCTCTCAGAAAAAGCACATCAGGAAAACGCATTCCCGAATCTCTGCTTATTTCCCTTGAGCAAATCAATGAAACCTTTATTGACAATGATACACCTGAGGAGCTTTTAATCTCTGACAACAGCACTCAGCTTATAGCAGACCTTATTGAAAACCAGCTTACAGACCGTGAAAAATCCGTGCTCGGTCTTTACCTTTCGGATATTTCCTACGGTGATATTGCCGAAAAGCTTTCTATTTCTCCGAAGGCTGTTGACAGCGCCCTTCAGCGGGCAAAGAAAAAGCTTCGCAGAAAGCTTCAGGACTATATTTAAAATTCGCCCCGACTCAAGTGAGGATTAGTTATCGGTGCAATTCCGACAAAGGGCTATTTATTTAAATCAAGTGAGGTAAAAAATCATGTACGAAGACAAAACACTCAAATGCAAAGAATGTGGCGAAGACTTCATCTTTACTGCAGGCGAGCAGGAATTCTATGCTGAAAAAGGTTCCCAGAATGAACCCCAGCGTTGCAAGGCTTGCCGTGATGCACGCAAGAATGCTGCTAAGCCCGCAAGAGAACTTTTCATCGCTACCTGCGCTAGCTGCGGCGGCGAAGCTAAGGTTCCCTTCCAGCCCACAGAAGGCAGAGATGTTTTCTGTAGCGAATGCTTTGCAAAAATGAAGGAGTCAGAAGAAGCATAATTTATATTTGAAAGTTTTTGTTTAATTACTTTATAAATAGTCTTTATGCGAATCCGCCGTTAATCGGCGGATTTTCCTTTTTACGGAAAATAAAAAAGCACCATGTATCTACCTTTATTTTACCACTGCACACAGCCGGGGGTTTTCGTTAACAAACAAGCCCGCCTCCCTGCGTATTTTTTATTTTGTCACGATCCGTTTTATCGCGAAGAGGTTTTTCACTTGATTTAAACATACTATTGTGCTATAATAATATAATAAATTAAAATTATAGAAAATCAAGGAGATGTCAGAAATGGTAAAAAGAAAGATTTACTTCGTTCAGACCGGCTGCGTATTCAATAACGAACACTTTTTACCTTATGCATCAGGGGTTCTTGCTGCATATTGTTTTGACAATCCTACAATTCGTTCCGCCTATGAATTATCGGATATTATTTACAAGTGCGATGATTTTGACAAAACAGTCAGCAATATAACAGCCCCCTCGGTTATAGCTTTTTCCAACTATATGTGGAATTTCAGATTCAATCTAAGACTTGCCGAAAAAATAAAGAATCTCTTTCCCGACTGTATCATAATTTTCGGCGGTCATCAGATTTCAGATACAACCGAATGGCTTGAAAAATATCCCTTCATTGACATAAGCATCTTCGGAGAGGGAGAGATTGTACTTTCAGAAATTCTCCTGTCCTTATGTAACAATAAAGATCTTTCCGATATTCCTAACATCTCTTACCGTAACGGTAACGGGATAATAAAAAACAGAACGCAAAGCATTTGCTTTGATATCAACCGAATCCCTTCCCCTTACACAAACGGAATCTTCGACAGCATCATAGAAAACAATACAGACAAATTTGCTGCAATTATCGAAACATCCCGCGGATGTCCTTATCACTGTGCATATTGTGATTGGGGAGATTACAATTCACCTGTAAGACATTTTAAAGTTGAAAGAATAAAACAGGAAATAGAGTGGTTAGGAAAGCATTCTGTTGTTTTTGCCGTCCTGGCTGACTCCAATTTCGGCATAATAAAATCCGATGAGGATATAATAGATATCTTTGTCGAAACGAAGCAAACCTATGGCTATCCGAAAGCTGTGGAAATTGCATTTGCCAAATACAGTCCGGATCGTGTGTTTTCGATGAACAAAAAGCTTTATGAAAACAATATGAGCCGCGGAGCAACCTTATCTATGCAGACTCTTTCTCCGGAAGCATTGAAAAACATCGGAAGAGATAATATGACCCGAGAAAAATTTTCAAAACTTATCAAGCTTTATTCTCAGAATAACATCCCTGCCTATACTGAACTGATTCTGGGACTACCCGGAGAAACATACGAAAGTTTTTGCGAGGGAATTGATTATCTTCTCGATAACGGCCAGCACAATTCCATTCATGTTTTCTTCTGCGAAGTTCTTCCGAATGCAATTATGAACAGTAATGACTATATCAATAAGCATGGCATTGAGATGCTAAAACGGGACTTTTGTTTACGCAACGGCATTTCCTCAGACGGTATAAGCGGAGAGTCGAAAATAATTGTCGGAACCAACACTATGAATAAAGAAATGTTCCTCAAAGCAACTATTTACGCTTTTATCGTTCAGGTTTTTCATAACTTCGGATTGTTAAGAGTTCCCGCACTTTTTTTTCACTATGAAAAAAATATGAAATACTATGAATTTTATAATCTTTTGATAGACTGGTTGATCACAAACAACGATTGTTTTACCGGCAAAATTTTTGAAAAATTTTTCATAAAATATGAAAATTGTATTTCAGGAAAAGATACAGATACATATGAAAATCCCAATTTTGGTTCAACTCAGTTCAATCTGGCCGACGGAGCTTTTCTGGAATTGATCAGTTCTTATTCTTATTTTTATAAGGATATGAGAAAATTTATGGACTCTTTGCCCTGTTCTGATGAAATTACAGACGAAATCATTCGTTTTCAGGAATCAATAATCCGCAAACCAGACAATATCAGTACAGAAGAAAGCTTTGAATATAATTGGGTTGACTATTACGACCAAGTAATTAAAAACGGTAAAAGCCTTTTGAAAAAGGAAAAACTTACATTAAAAATTCTCCCTTCTCCTGAATACTACGATATCATTTCCTATACACAGGCGATTTCAATCAAAGGACGGCGTATAGGAAAAAGCATCACACTTAACGAAAAGGATGCTTTTTCCATCAGTATAAACTAAGGAGTGTTGTGTATGAAAAACATATATCTTGTACAAGCCGGCTGTTTGTACGGTGACACTTATTATCTTCCTTATGCAGCCGGAATGCTCGCTGCGTTTGCGATGAACGATCCTATGCTTAAAGAAGAATGCACAATAAAAAGAATCATTTATTCTCTTGAAGATATCGATAATGCTATATCAAATATGGAAAACCCATTTTTCGTAGGCTTTTCCAACTCAATATGGAATTACAGATACAATCTTGAATTTGCCAAAAAGCTCAAGTCCAAATTTCCGAATTGCCATATTGTCTTCGGTGGACATCACATTCCACCCGATATAAGCTATCTCGAAAAATATGACTTTATTGATTATCTCATCC
>JAZSCI010000203.1:0-10134 GCA_045602865.1 Acutalibacteraceae bacterium | reverse complement strand
TTTTATAATTGCACAAGCCTTACTTCAGTGACAATCCCCGACAGTGTAACAAGTATAGGTGATTGGGCTTTCAGAGATTGCACAAGCCTCGCTTCAGTTACAATAGGTGACAGTGTAACAAGTATAGGTGAGTATGCTTTCTGTGAATGTTATAGCCTTACCAGGGTTATAATCCCAGATAGTGTAACAAGTATAGGTGATTGTGCTTTCGCGGCTTGTACAAGCCTTACCTCGGTTTATATAACAGATATAGCTGCATGGTGTAACATTGATTTCTCAGGAAATAGCGCTAACCCATTGAACTATACAGGCGGCGACCTGTATCTTAATAATGAACTTGTAACAAGCTTAGTTATTCCCGATAGTGTAACAAGTATAGGTAATAGGGCTTTCTATAATTGCACAAGCCTTACCTCAGTAACAATCCCTGACAGTGTAACAAGTATAGGTGCTTATGCTTTCTATAATTGCGCAAGCCTTACCTCAGTGACAATGGGTAAAGGTGTAACAAGTATAGGTGATGATGCTTTCGAAGATTGTACAAGCCTTACTTCAATCACAATCCCCGACAGTGTAACAAGCATAGGTGGTTCTGCTTTCTATAATACAGGATACTACAATAACGAAAGCAATTGGGTAGACAATGTTCTTTATATCAATAATCATCTTATAAAAGCAGAAACATCGTTATCTGGGGATTATGTAATAAATAATGGAATACATACTATTGCCAAAGGAGCTTTTCAAAAATGTAAAAAACTTAATGCAATTACAATTCCTGATAGTGTAACGAGTATAGGTGGTTCTGCTTTCGATGGGTGCAAATCTCTTAAATATGTTTTCTATACAGGCACAAAGACTCAGTGGTCAAAGATAAGTGTCGATAAATATAATACTTGTCTTACCAATGCGGCAATTCACTATGAATCAACCGACCATACTGTTTCCGATTGGATTGTCGATACAAAAGCAACCGTAAATGCTGCAGGCTCAAAGCACAAGGATTGTACCGAATGTGGCGAAATTGTAGAAAAAGCCACAATCAAGCAGCTCAAATGCGCAAAGCCTACAATCAAAACAATTGCCAACAAGGACTATGGTGTAAGATTTGAGTGGAAGGCGGTTAGTGGTGCCGACTCTTACAAGGTTTACCGCAAGGTAAGCGGTGGCTCATACAAGCTTCTCGGCACAACAACAAAGACCGCTTATGCAGATAAGACTGCAAAGAGCGGCACAAAGTATTACTATGTTGTAAAAGCCACAAATGAGGCAGGAGATTCGGAGAAATCTGCATCAAAGGGTATTACCTTCCTTGCAAATCCCGCGATTTCGGCAATTGCCAACAAATCAACCGGCGTGAAAATTTCCTGGGGTAAGGTAAGCGGTGCAGAAGCTTACAAGGTTTACCGAAAGACTTCAAGCGGCTCTTATGCATATATCGGTAAAGCAACAAGCACCTCTTACACAGACATGACTGCAAAGAGTGGCACAAAGTATTACTATGTGGTTAAAGCTGTAAAAGACTCCTTTGTTTCTGAGAAATCCGAAGCAAAGAGCATCATCTTCCTTGCAAATCCTGTTATATCAACTGTTTCTACAACGGCTTCGGGTATTACCGTTAAGTGGGGCAAGATAAAAGGTGCAGAAGGATATATTGTTTATCGAAAAGCTTCTGGCGGTGATTGGAAAAAGCTCGGCAAGGTTAAAGGTAACACAAAAGTAAAATACCTTGATGAAACTCCCAGAAAGGGTGCAACCTATCAATACAAGGTGAAAGCTTATAAAGGCAGTTCAACAAGCGTAAGCAGTGATGCTTACAAAATCAAGTGCAAATATTAAACTTTTCCCGGGCAGATGGTGATTAACTCACTGTCTGCCCCTTTTCCTTGGATTTATCCGGAGTGCACAGTGTATGCCTCCAACAACAAAATTTACACAAAATAAACAATCACACCTTCACCGGCACTGCCCTTTCCCCGGACTACATTTCTTCTAAATTCCCCGACTTTTTTTGTATAAACATTCCAATTGAAATACACAAAAAAATATAGTATACTTAAAATAGTATATTAGGCTCTGTGTATGATTTTCTCACCACAAAGCATTAGCATTAAACTAATCGGGCAGATTGTCCGTTGACTATTTTTGAAATTGTAACAGGAAGTGATTATATGAAAAAGCTGCTTTACCCGGTTATTTCGGTTATTCTCGTTATATGCTGTCTTTTCTCCCAGATAATTTTTGCCGGAGCAGCAGAAGAAAGCTCCGCTCCCACCCTTCTTACCGCAGAGGATTTTGAGTATACTCTCCTCCCTGCAGACTCTCCCACAAAGGTTACGCTTAAAAAATACATAGGCTCTGCCACCAATATTCAGATTCCTTCAAAGATTGAGGGCTTACCTGTTACCGTTATTGCCTCAGGCACCTTCTCAGGTAACGAGAGCATTACCCGTGTAAGCCTCCCCTCCTCTGTTACTACTATTGCAGGAAACGCATTTAACGGCTGCACCTCTGTTACGGAGTATGAATTCAAAGAGAACAATTATTATACAACCATTGATGGTGTTCTTTACGGAAAATCCACAGTCGGACCTCGAAGAGTGGCAACAACCCTTGTAGCATATCCGGGCGCAAGAGAGGGTGACTTTACCGTTCCCTACGGAATTACCACAATCGGACATTCCGCCTTTTATGCCTGTCACGGTCTTACAAATGTGGTAATGTACAACACAGTTACCAAAATTGATGCGTATGCATTCCAGTTCTGCACAAATCTTGAGAGCATCCGCATAAGCGATAACCTTAGACAGTTAGGCTCCCTTTCACTTGCATACTGTCCCAAGCTCAGAGAGGTATTTCTCCCTGCTACTATTACATTTATAGGCAAGGATGCACTTCTGGCGGACATAAACTCTCTTGACCAGAAATACTATTATTTTACCAAGGGTGTACACTGCACCCCCGACACCTATGCTCACTACTATCTTCTCAATCAGGGTATTCCCACAGATGTAATAAAGCTTGATTACAGAAGTGTTTCTCACGTAGGCACCGGAATAGAGCTTATTGACACCAAGAATATGCTTGAGCATCTTTCCAACTATGACATAGTGGTAGAGCCTGCTTCTACAGAAGAGCTTTCATACCTTTTCCCCATAAGATACAAGGAAGCCTTCGCCTTCAAGGTAAGCCTTCAGGTTGAAGCAAAGGTTTCCGAGGTTATCAACTCAAATAAATACACCTACAATAAATTCGTAGACTTCACCCCCACCGACAGATTCATACTGAATTTTGATTCGGCTGTAAATGGTGCTATTCCCTGCGCCACAAAGGTGTATTTACAGAACGATAACACTCTCATACCCGTAAACGGCAATCCTGCTACGCCCTTTGTGGGTACACAGGTGGATTCGGCAGGAACCTTCGTAATTCTTGCAAACGATGATTTTTCACTCAGCGGCGACCTTGACGGTGACGGAAAAATCACTCTTTCGGATGTGAGAATTGCTCTTTACTACACAATTCTCGGCGCACCCGAGCTTACTGCCGAGCAGCTTATCTGCGCCAATGTTCACCAGAGCGAAAACGAAGATATCACAACTGAGGATGCACGAAAAATTCTTCGTATAGCTGCAGGAATCGAATAATAAGAGTAAGCCTTTACTCTGAATATAATTAATTAAACCAAATATTATGAAATAAACCAAGGAGGTTATTTTATGTTAGGTCAAGGCAAATACAAAGCAAACATCAACCACATGTTCTATAACGGCGAGGCTTTCTTTGAAATCGAGTACGATGACGGAAAATTAGAGCTTGATATTGACCTTCCCGAGGGCGGAATCGATATTCCCGATGTTGAAATAACAGAATTCTTCGAGGAAGAAAACACAATTATAGCAAAGGCAAAGCTTTCCATTATCCCCGGCAAAGAGGTTGATATCAACCTTACCTTTGACGGCGACAGATGTAACGGCTACATCAAGGCACCCTTTGTAGGTAAAATCAAAATCAAGGATGCCGTTAAGATATCATAAACCCCTTCCCGGTCACCGCCGAGGCTGACTCAGAAGATATACTTTACCCATCTATACTTTGCAAGGAGAACTCCCGTGAGCGAAAGAAAGAAACAGAAACAACAAATACCCGAATGGTTCAGGCTGGACAATGCCGCCTCAATCTTTCCGGGGCAGAACTCAAAGACCTGGTCAAATATCTTCCGCTTCACTATGGAGCTGAAGCAGGAGATTGATCCTGAGCTTCTTAAAAAGGCTCTCGAGGATGTGCTCCCCCGTTTCCCCGGCTTTGATGTGCGCATAAAGAAGGGCTTTTTCTGGTTTTTCTTTGAGAAAAATCCCGTTAAGGTACCTGCAGTTATGCCCGATATTCAGAACCCATGTCACAGAGTAAAATTCCGGGAAAATAATGGTTTCCTTTTTAGAGTGTACTACCACGGCAAACGAATTTCCGTTGACACCTACCACGCCCTTTCGGATGGTCACGGTGCGGCTGTTTTCACCTGCACGCTTGTGGCAAGATACCTTACTCTGCAAGGACACAAAATATCAACAGGTGACTTTGTTCTTGATATTAATGAAGCGCCGAAAAAAGAGGAGCTTGAAGATTCCTTCAAAAAGAATGCTCATTCAAAAGGAAAAATCAAGCGCAGTGACAAGTATGTTTATCACGCCCACGGCACAAAGCTTCCGAAGCACTTTGTAAACATTACATCAGGCACAATGTCCTTTAAGGAGCTTCACAAAATTACTGCAGAAAAGGGTGTTACAATAACTGAATTTTTTGCCGCCCTTCTTTTAGATGTTCATTGTCAGAAGCAGCTCAGGGAAAACAAGAAGCTCAAGGAGGTGTCCGTGCAGGTTCCCATAGACCTCAGAAGGACCTACAACTCCAATACGCTCAGGAATTTCTCAATCTGTCTCAGGGTAAAGGTAGATCCTCAGTTAGGCGAATATTCCTTTGATGAGCTTTTGAAAACCGTGGCATTACAGCTCCGCCTTGCAAGTGATGAAAAAAAGCTGAATGCTATGATAACCGCTAATATGGGACTGGAGAAAAATCCCGTACTTAAATTCCTGCCCCTGGTTGTTAAAAATATAGGTGTAGGCTTGTCCTTTATGATAACCGCCGAGCAGACCACAACTGCCCTTCTGTCCAATTTAGGTCCCCTTCCTCTTCCTGAGGATATGTGTGAGCACATCGAAAAGGTTATGCTTATGCCGGGCCCCGGAAAGGTAAATGCTGCACGATGCGGTGTATCCACCTTCGGTGACAATCTTATGTTCACCATTGTTAATATATATAAGGAAAACGATATTGAGCGTGAAATTTTCACAAGGCTTGTGAAAATGGGACTTCACGTAAAAATCGAAAGCAACAGGGAGTAAAAATTATGTCTTATTGTGTAAATTGCGGTGTGGAGCTGGACAAGAGCGCAAAAAAATGCGTTCTGTGCGATACACCCGTATATAACCCGAAGGAAGAGGTAACGGAAAAGGAAGCAGTGGAAACACCTTTTTCCGATACTCCTCTCATTATATCTGAAAAGGTGAAGCAGAAATTCATCGCTATTGTCATTTCGTTTATAATCATAATACCTAATATTGTATGCACCTTTGTGAATCTTTTTTTCTATCCCGATACACTCTGGTTCATATATATAATGGCAACAAGCTATCTTTGTTGGATTCTTTTTGTTTTCCCCTTTCTTACAAACAAAATACGGCCATATCTTTTATGGGCATTTGACACCGTCTCGGTGATTCTGTATGTTTTCGTTTTCTATGCGCAAATGTCAAGGGGTGAAATGTGGTTTTTCCACCTGGCACTCCCGATTATATTGATTACTGCTTTGTGTGTTCTGTATTTCATCCGTTGGATAAGACAGAGAAAAAGGCATTGGACATCGAAATTTCTTCACATTCTGATTGACCTTGTGATAGTGCTTTCCGTTTCAACTCTGTGTCTGTTCCTTGGGGAGTACACCGTAAAAGCAGAGATTTGTGCAATTGCAGATATGTGTTGCCTTGCACTTGTCGCCTTCGGAGTGTATGCAAACAAGAGCAAGAAGGTAAGAGCCTGGCTTGCAAAAAGACTTTTCGTTTAATTTAAAATCTACAAAAATCAGCCTCCGCGGATTAAAAACAATCCGCGAAGGCTGATTTTTTTTATTATTTATATTTATTTTAATATATAACAGGTGCCTTCAATACACCGATTTTTCTCAGGACATAGTCGTAGCTCCAGTCAATATCCTCTGTTCTCCAGGCATCGGGTCCGTGCCAGCTTTCCTTTTCATTTACAATATGAACAGGACCGAAGGTATTGTATCTGTGACCGTAAAGCTTTATTCCTACAGTATGCTCACCATCGGCAACATCCTTTACCGTAAGTGTGTAGGGCGGATAAATTATATTGCCCTTTTTCTCACCATCAACCTCAACGGAAACTACTGCACCCATATAGTCGGAAACCACAACATTCAGTTGTCCGTTTTCAACCCTTGCAGGAAGCTTGTAGGTAATTGCTCCGCCATAGAAGGGGAAGCCCTGATGCACAATATCACCAAAGCCTATTTTCTC
This sequence comes from Acutalibacteraceae bacterium, assembly GCA_045602865.1. Lineage (GTDB taxonomy): Bacteria > Bacillota > Clostridia > Oscillospirales > Acutalibacteraceae > DTU089. Next base: position 3,535 of record JAZSCI010000203.1, on the reverse strand, counting down.
GGGAAGAGCAACGATTGTAGCCTTTCTGCCCTGAAGCTTTACGCCAAATTCACCAAGAACAAATACATTTTCAAGGTTTGCGGAAGGTCCGAAGGGATATGTAATCTCAAGAACATTTACTCCCTTCTTAATGGGTGGCAGTGCAATTCTGAATATGGATATATCCACATAATTTCCCAGAAGCCCGGAGCATACCTGAGCGCCGTTAAAGGTAACCCGGGCATCCTTAGCATCCTCAAGAGCAAGACAAGCACCGGAATAATCAATTTCACTGTCAAACTCATATCTGAGTGTAACCTTTGTTACATTGGGTTGCTCTCCGTAAACCCAGGGCTGAACTACCGCTCCGCCTCTTTCCCTGAGACCGAGTCTTTCACGGCAGATATTGTCAAGTCGGAGAATTTCTTCTTCACTACTGAAATCTGCATCGCCATCCAGCTTGAATTTTGCTATATCAAGAAGAAGTACATTGTCCTCGGAAAGCTCATAGTCAACAAGAGCAGGCATCATAGCGCCTTCCTTTCTCTTGTTCACCTTATGAGGCTGTGCGGCTACATTTGCAGGATACACAAGCTTATAAAGCTTGGAGTCATAGGAATAAATCTCCTCGGAAATAACCGTTTTTCCGTTCTTGTACTCAAAATCTGCAGGGTAAATTTCTCCGCTGAGAGTGTCGTACACAAGCACTCCGTATTCTCCATCCACAGTTATACGGATATCTCTGCCGCAATCCACGTGCTTGTTGTAATGCTCCTTATTGTTGCACACAAACAACCAACGGCAATCTCCATCCTCGCGAAGCTGGTATATGTAATTCTCTGTGAGCCTTCCGTCTGCATATCTTATGGTAATCAGCTTATCCTTTTCGAGAGCGGTAACAACTGCAGAGCGGGTAAAGTCAATAGCCTCGCTCTCATTGTAAAGAGCAATTCCTCTGTCTGATTCCACTGCATCGCAAAGAGTGGGCGCATCACCCAGGAAAATAAGTCTGCCGCCGGATTTTTTGAACTGCTCAAGTCTGTCGAGAGTTGTTGAACGAAGAGTTTCGCAACCGGGAACGATAATTGTATCGTACTCCATTTCGCCCACCTTAAAGGGCTTTGAGCCTTCCTTGCAAAGGTCGGGAAGGAGTGACTCGCTGATAAAATCAAAATCAACTGTGCTTTCAAGAAGCCATTTTGTTACGGAATGGAATTTCTCATCAAGTCCTTCACGGAAAATATTCGACTTATCATTAGGTCCCCAATGAAGCCAGAAGCTTTCAACGGGATGAATGACACCAACCTTAACAACGGGCTTTCCTCTGGTAAGAGCGGTATTGACTCTTGCAAAATGATCCTCTACTGCCGCATACTCCTTGTACCAGGGTGACTGATATGATATGGAAGCAGGATAGTCACGCTTTGCCTCACCTGCCATAGCATACCAGGAAAGATGGGGTACCCTGACTGTTATACCAAGAGCCGCCTGCCAATCACCCTGATGCTTATAGGTTCTGAAATCGCAGTCCCAGCCTGTAACTCCGTAAAGCTCTGAGAGAACACCCTCGTAGCCATACTGATGCGTTGCAGACTGCGCCTGCTTGGCGGTGGTAAATTCGTGACTGTTGCACAGAAGGTCTATACCGGGAAGTCCAAAGCTTCTGTAAGAGCGCATAGCCTCACCCAGAGCCGCAGTCTGGCTGTGAAGAGTCGGCTCCTCCATCATATGTCCCGTAAGGGCAATATTATTCTCACTGCACCATGCGCCCACAGTATCTGCAAAGGCTACTGCAAAAAGCTCTGCAATAAAATCGTGGTAGCGGTAACGATGAACAGAGGGTGCGCTTTGGGGTAAATCCCAGAAAACCTCGGGAAGTGTATCGAAAATATCTGCACCGTAATACTTTTCATAAAGCTCGGGAACATTGTCTGTCCACGGCATAAAAACATCCTCTGTATCAAAGGAATTTTCAAAAACCTGCTTACGGGTAAACTGTGGCTCATCCGTAAATATTGCAGGCACTGCCTTGTCAAACTCATCCCCCACTTTTTCCTTGTATCTTTCGTGAGTAACCTGGATAAATCTCTTTATAGCCTCGGGATTGAGAGTGTCTGCATAACTCTGGTCATTGTACCAGCTGCTTGAGGTACAGATTTCAAGAAGCGCATACCACTTTGTACCCTCTGCCTCATCATTTTCCCCGATTCGCTTGTAGGATTTAAGATAGCCGTCACTATCAAGCACCACATCATAGCAGGCAAGAAGCTTGCCCTTGCCGGTTCTGGCAGACTCTGCACGGCTGTAATCTGCACTCTCAAAGGTTCCGCCCTCCTTTACGGTAGTGAAAAGAAGGCTTCTGGCTCTGTACTTTTCATCCTTTGTAACATAACCGCCTGCAGCGCCCGAGGGCCATCTGTCCTCATCATAAAGCCACGCAAGCATTTCCTCGGCTTTTGCCTTGTCAACGCAAGTCCTTACAAGCTCCATATATTCATCGCTGAGATATTTATTTTTGAGTCCTGTTCTCACGTGCATATGAAAGCCGCCAAGTCCCATTTCCTTAAAAACCTCAATCTGTCGGCAAAGCTCCTCTGCGGTAAGCAGATTATTCCACGCCCAGAAGGGTGTTCCGCGATACTCCGCGGTGGGATTTCTGAACAACTCCTCAGTAAGCGCAGAAGCTGAATTTTTTTTGTAAAGCATAGGATTTCCTCCTTTTTCAAATTAACTCAATTTTATCATAGAGATTTTTCAAAAGCAACAAAAACCCCCTATCGGGATGTTACAAAATCTGTGTTGATATATGTGCAACTTGTATGATATAATTGGTATATATTCATATTTAAAAGGATGATTTTATGCTGAAAATCGGAAGAAAAGTTCATATGCTTGTCCCTGCCGGTATTGTAAGCCGCAACGGTGAAGGCTCCTTTATCCGCCTGAAGGACGGCACCATTATGTTTGCCTTTACGGAATTTCTGGGCGGCAGAGAGGATGAGGACAATGCCCGTATTTCCTGCATTTTCTCTTATGATGAGGGCGAAACCTGGTCAGAAAGAAATGTTCTTTTTGAAAAGAGCGAAAAGGATGTGAACATTATGAGTATTTCCTTTTTGCGGATGGATAACGGTGACATCGGTGCTTTCTACATTGTGAAGCACCCTGACCTTACGGACACCATAGTTATGCGCCGCTCGTGTGATGAAGGCAAATCCTGGAGTGAGCCGCTGAATTGCCTTGCCGCCCTAAGTCAGCCCGATTATTTCATCCTCAATAACGACAGAGTCTTAAGACTCAGAAACGGCAGAATTATTCTTCCCCTTGCCCGACACACAATTTACACGGACAATAATGACCTGACTCCCGGAGAAATCCTTTTCTTCTGCTCCGATGATGACGGCTATACCTGGAAGGAGCTTCCATCTGTTCTCAGAAAGCCATTTGCAAATGACCGTATCGGCTTTCAGGAGCCGGGACTTTACCAGATGGCAGACGGCACATTATGGTGCTACATCCGCACCGGAATGGGCTTTCAGTTTGAGTGCTTTTCTGC
>JAZSCI010000202.1:0-19150 GCA_045602865.1 Acutalibacteraceae bacterium | reverse complement strand
TCATAAGCAATATACTCTTCAATATTTTCGGGATCAATAACACCGCAGTTACGAAGAGCAACACGGTGCTGCTTTTTGTAGAAGTTTGTTTCGCTGAGAGGCTTAACATTTTCCTTCTCAACTGTCTCCTGATAAAGGAGTCTCTTAACAATTCTACCCTTGAGAAGATGCTCTTCAACGATTTCGGGGATATCCTCCACCTTAACCTCACTGTAGAAGCAGCCTTCGGGGTAAACAATCATAATCGGACCGAGTGCACAAAGACCGAAGCAACCTGTTCTTACAACCTGAATTTCTTCCTCGAGACCTTGAGCCTTGATATTCTTTTCAAGTGCTTCGATGAGCTCTCCGCTATGGCTGGAGGTACATCCGGTACCGCCGCAAACAAGTACATGAGAACGATACATTTACTTTTCCTCCTTATTATTCTGTAACAGCACCAACTGTATATTCGATAACGGGCTTGCCGTTTACAAGATGCTCATTAACAACCTTAACAATTTTTTCAGCATTCATCTGAACATAAGTAACCTTTTCCTTGCCGTCTCAAAAACCTCAACGATGGGCTCGTACTGGCACATACCAATACAGCCTGTCTGAGAAACTGCAACGTGCTGTACATTTCTCTTTTCGATTTCATCTGTGAGAGCCTTGAGAACGGGACGTGCACCTGCTGCAATACCGCATGTTGCCATACCAACAACAACTCTTGTGCCATCGTTTCCGTCAGCATCTCTTGCAGCCATCTGAGCCTGTGCCTTCTGCTTTATAGCAAGTAACTCTTCAAGTGATTTCATACTATTCATTCCTTTCAAATAATAGGTCTGTTTTTTCTTTTATATAATCCTCTATCCATTTTATAACCGAAGGCTCCGAAAGGGGCACTCCATCGAGGATTTGTTTGATTTCAGAGGTTTTAAACGAAAACTCTCTGTCATCAACAGCTCTTGTGTAAATAAAGTCCTTGTCCTCATTTCCCGACACTATGGCAGAAATGGTAGACTCCATATCTCCGAGGGGTGTAAAATCAATACTGTCTGTTCTGAAAAGCGCATTGACTCTGGTACCTACCCCTACCTGAGATTCAATTGTAAATGTGCCGCCCGTCTGCTCCGCCGCCATTTTGAAAAGCGGTATACCCATTCCCACCTTTCGGGTGGTTCGTGTTGTAAAAAACGGATCCATCACATTTGCAACCTGCTGCTCGGTCATACCCTTTCCGTTATCGTAAATTCCGATAAGCAAGGTTTTCTCCGCAGTATCTTCCTTTACAAGGATTTCTGTAAGAGATGCACCTGCCACAATGGAATTCTGGGCAATATCCAGGACGTTAAGGGATAATTCACGCATAAGCTCAGTTCATATATTTTGCAAGGATTCCGGGAACATCATCTGCTGTAATTTTGCCGTAAACCTCACCATTGATGGTGAATACGGGTGCAAGACCGCAAGCACCGATGCAACGACACTCCTCGAGAGAGAACTTTCCGTCAGGTGTACACTCACCTGCTTCAATACCGAGAATTTCGCTGATTTTGTCAAGAAGCTGCTGTGAGCCCTTAACATAGCAAGCAGTTCCGAGACATACGGAGATGTCATACTCACCCTTGGGTGAAAGCGAGAACTGTGCGTAGAAGGTAGCAACACCGTAAACCTTTTCAAGCGGGATGTCCATACCCTCTGCAATCATTACCTGCACCTCACGGGGAAGGTAGCCGTAAATTCCCTGTGCTTCCTGCATAACGTGCATAAGCTGACTTTTGTCACCGTTGCATGCCTTGATTACTTCATCAAGTTTTGCCTTCTGCTCAGGTGTACCCTTAAAGGGTATTGTGCTGATTTTTTTGAGCATTGAATTTCCTCCATTCAGATTTATTATCTGCATATTTGGCAGAGTGCCTTGAGCACAATCCACCACATTACATACGATAGCATTATATCACATTCACTTTCAAAAAGTCTATACCAAAATTCGACTTTTTCTCCGGTTTTGATATTTTTTTAACATTTTTATATATTGCACAATTATCAGCCGAAAAGTTTTACACACTTTTGCCTAACAAATAATATTTTTTCACTGTTTCGGAACATTTGTTTATAGAAATTCTGTAATATATATGGTATACTTTATATATGTGATTAAATATTTCGGGGAAATCTGTCAAATCCCCCTCAAAAAAACAAAATTACGGTATATTCCGTTTCCTTTGGAGGACTTTTTATGAAAATCAGCGAAATAAAATCCATTCTCAATGCCGAGCTTATCTGCGGTGAAGAGCATCTTGACAGAGAGGTGTTTACCGCTTGCGGAAGCGATATGATGAGTGATGTTCTCGCATACGTAAAGGAGCAGGCAGTTCTTCTTTCAGGGCTTGTAAATCCTCAGGTGGTACGAACAGCGGAAATGATGGATATCAACTGCATCGTATTCGTTCGCGGTAAGCGCCCCGATATGGATATGATAGACCTTGCCGAGCAAAGGGACATTGTTCTTCTTGGCACAAAGCTGGAGATGTTCACCGCCTGCGGTCTTCTCTATACGAACGGTCTCAAGGGAGGCAGCGGAATATGAACGAGCCTCTTTCATTACACTACGAAGTAAGCGGAACCGATTTCACCTGTGCCGGAGAGGCATCGGGAAAAATCAAAAAAGCCCTTAAGGAAATCGGTTTCCCCACTACATTTATCCGCAGAGTAGCTATTGCCGTATATGAAGGTGAAATCAATATGGTTATTCACGGCGGCGGCGGTGTAATAGATGTGGAAATCTCCCCGGAATACATAACGGTTATTCTTGCCGACAAGGGCCCCGGTATCGCAGATATCTCACTTGCTATGCAGGAAGGCTATTCCACGGCACCCGACAATGTGAGGCAGCTGGGCTTCGGCGCAGGAATGGGACTTCCCAATATAAAAAAATACACCGATGAAATGGATATTCAATCCGTTGTAGGTGAAGGAACAACTATAACTCTCAAGGTATATAATGCCTGAGCTCAGGTGAAACGATTCATCCGGACTTCCCTTTATGTAGTCGGATTTTCTGTTCAACCCATATCAGAGCGGGTAAAGCACATCTCAGTCTTATAAGCTTTACTCCCTCCTTAGAGTGGGTAAAGCGTATCCGAACCCACTCTAAATATTCACAATCCGAAAGGAGCAATTATGGATAACTATTTCCATTCTGTTAGGCTCGACAAGGACAAGTGCAGAGGATGTACTAACTGTATCAAGCGATGTCCTACACAAGCAATTCGTGTCCGAAACGGAAAAGCACATATTATAAATGAACGTTGTATAGACTGCGGAGAATGTATCAGAGTGTGTCCCTACCACGCCAAATATGCAAGTCGCGATGGTATGGCTCAGCTTGACAGCTACAAGTACAAAATCGCACTCCCTGCACCTGCTCTGTACGGTCAGTACAACAATCTTGATGATGTAAATATTCTGCTCAATGCCCTTCCGCTTCTGGGCTTTGACAGTGTTTTCGAGGTATCAAAGGCGGCAGAGCTTATTTCCGAGGCAACACGCCTGTTTATGAGCCGTAAGCAATTCACAAAGCCACTCATCTCCTCTGCCTGCCCTGCCATAGTAAGGCTTATACGTGTCTGCTTTCCCGACCTTATAGACAATATACTTCTCATAAACGCCCCCGTTGAGGAAGCCGGCAGACTGGCAAGGGAAAAGGCGGTACAGAAAACAGGCTTGAAGCCGGAGGAAATCGGCGTTTTCTTCATTTCTCCCTGCCCTGCAAAAATCACCTCCTTCAAGCATCCTATCGGCGTGGAAAAGTCCCACGTTGACGGTGCAATCGCTATAAACGACATATATCCCCTGCTTCTCAAGGCTATGGAAAAAACCGAGGAAAATGATGACGAACTGAAAGCACTTCACGAATCGGGTGTTATCGGAATAGGCTGGGCCACAAGCGGTGGTGAGGCATCTGCCACACTCAATGACAATGCCCTTTCTGCAGATGGAATAGAAAACTGTATTAAAATTCTTGAAGAGGTTGAAAACGGCAACCTTGATTCTATTGATTTCATTGAGCTCAATGCTTGTCAGGGCGGTTGCGTAGGCGGAAGCCTCACAACGGAAAACCCCTTTATAGCAAAAACCCGACTTATGAAGCTGAGAAAATACAGCCCCGTTTCCTGCAATCACCTGCAATCCCAGCAGGTACCCGAGGAGCTTATGTGCCGCACCCCCATTGAATCCTGCAACGATGTTATGAAGCTTGCAGACAATCTTGCTGAGGCAATGGCACGGATGACACGAATGAAAAAGCTTGTTCAGGAGTTTCCCGGGCTTGATTGCGGCTTGTGCGGTGCACCCACCTGCAAGGCACTTGCAGAAGACATTGTACGAGGCTTCGGCGGAGAAAAGGACTGTGTTTTCAGGCTGAGCAAGGAGCTTGGCAATATTGATGAATCTGATGGTCTGGACATCCTTATTCCTGCGCCATTCAGAGAAAAGAAGGATTGATTACGATGACAGTTTCTCAATTAAAGGAAAAACTAAATCTCACCTTTCTTTGCGGTGAGGATATTGCAAAGGAAAAGGAAATAAACGGTTGCTACTGCGGCGACCTTCTCAGCTGGGTTATGTCCAGAGCCCGTGAGGGTAATATATGGCTGACAGTTATGGGCAACATAAACTCAATCGGCGTAGCCGTTCTTGCAGACCTTTCCTGTATTATACTTACAGAAAACGCGGCTCTTGATGAGGATGCACGAAAGAGAGCCCTTGAAAATGATGTGGTTATTCTCACTACTGCTAAAAACACATATCAGTTAGCCACGGAAATTTCTGCACTGATATGAAAATCACATACGACTTTCACATTCACTCATGTCTGAGTCCCTGCGGAAACGAGGAAATGACTCCACAGAACATTGTCAATATGTCAATGATTATGGGCTACGATGCTATAGCGCTCACAGACCATAACACAAGCAAAAACTGTCCTGCAGTTCAGTCTCTTGCAGAAAAAGCAGGGATTATGTTTATTCCGGGAATGGAGCTTTGCACCGCAGAAGAGGTACACATTGTATGCCTTTTCCCCTGCCTTGACAGAGCTATGAGCTTTTCGGAATATGTTTATACCACTATTCCACCCGTAAAAAACAAGCCTCAGATTTTCGGTGAACAGAGCATCTGTAACGAAAATGATGAGATTATCGGCACAGAGGAGCGACTTCTTATAACCGCATCAGCCATAAGCTGCTCAAGGGTAGCTGATATAGTTTCTCAATACGGTGGAGTCTGCTATCCTGCTCATATTGACCGTTCCTCCTTCAGCATTCTTTCAAATTTAGGTATGATTAACGAGGACTTCGGCTTTACCTGCGCAGAGATTTACGATATATCAAGAGAGCAGGAATTGAAGGAAAAGCATCCTTATCTTAACAAGCTGAAAATACTTTCGGATTCCGATGCTCATCAGTTAGAAACAATGAGAATCCCCCAGCAGACCATCGAAATCGAGAATAAATCAATAGATTCTATATTCAAATACTTAAACGGGAGGTTATAATGTTGGGAACAAGAGAAACCGTTAGCACAATGGATGCCCCTCGAAGATACGTAGGAAAAAAGGAATCTCTTGCCTATGTACTCAACGATGTGGCGGCAAGTCTTAACATCAATGACTATCAGGAACGATATATCTATGATGTTGTAAAAATCGACTTTAATCTGTTGGCTATACAAAATGTATTTGCTACCGCCTGGGACACGGTAAACGACACTTTTATCGGTGTTATGGTAGACAAAACACGAACACGATGGGGTAAATTCAAGCCCTATGTACTTTTAGGTGAAATCCCCCTGACAATTTTAGGTCTGTGGTATTGGCTTATCCCCTTCCTTTTTCCCGACACTCCCGGAGACTATCTTCCAAAATGGATATTCTATTTCGCAATGAGTGTTATAACGGAAACGGCAGGAACATTTACATCTATTGCAAAAACAGGCTTTCTGTCAACCATTACTCCGGAGCCTCTTGAACGATCCCGACTAATCGCACTTGCCAATGTTTCCTCCCATCTGGTAGAGGATTTACCAAAGCAATTATTCGGTATACTTTATGACCTTATTGCAAATAAGAAAATAAACATTCCCTTACCAAAGCTTTTCTCTGTTTTCGGAATTATATGTGCCGCCGCTTCGGCAGCCTTTGCCCTTTTCTTCATTATGAATTCCCGTGAAAGGGTATCTCAATCCATAAAGCAGCCCACAGTAAAGCACTGTCTGAGAGCAATCATACACAATAAGCCCATGCTTATTTACCTGCTTTCATCATTCCTTTCAGGCTTTAGCATCGGTAAGAGCAGAACAAACTTCTACATAGATGTTTTAGGCTCAGTAACATGGAAAACCATTGTAGGTATCCCTGCATTCCCCATTAAATTTATAAGCTACAGCTTTGTTGAGCCACTCAGAAGAAGATTCGCAACAAAGACATTGTGGATTCTTGAGGATGCCTGGACAGATATGCTATGGCTTACCGTATTCGGCTTAGGCTCCATCAACGGCAACTTTATGAAAAAGCCCGTAATTCTGCCGATGATGGCAATTGAGGAAATATTCGAAATGTGCGTTTACGGTCTGCGCCGTGTTGTTCCTGCGGAAATACAGAACGAGGCTCTGGACTATTGCGAATGGAAAAACGGTTACCGTTCAGAGGCTATGATAGGTGTATCAATGAACCTGATAGGTAAAATCCAGAATGCCGTTATGGGTAGTGTAAACAATATCGTAATGGGTAAAATCGGATATATTCAAGGCAGAGAAATCGGTACACAGACAGATAAAACAAAGTGGTGGATATTCGCTTTAGGAACAGGTATTCCCATTATCTCCTCCTGTCTTGGTATTTTACCTAAGTTCTTCTATCCCCTCTCTGCAGAAACCAGAGAACGGATGTATGCCGATCTTCAGGAAAGAAGAAATGCAATGGCAGAGTTTATGAAAACTGCCAGCAAGGAAGAAATTGCAGAAATAGCTGAAAAGCAAATGAACGGTCAGTTCTGATTTATTCCGATAACCTTATAAACCATCAGAAGCCCTTAAAAGATAAAACAAAAAGATACCTACCAAAAAGCATTCGGCGGTGTGTTCGCCTGAACACACCGCCGAACTATTTTATTTTAAAAAAGACTTACAAGGCTTAATACTTTGCCTTACACTTTACACCATCACTGTCATAAGTGCTCTTATATGAGCCTGAATATGCCTTGACTGTGTAATAGTATGTCTTGCCCTTCTTTGCGGTTTTATCCACATAGCTTACTGTATCAACATCTGTGAGCTTGTCAATTCTTGTCCAACTGCCTGATGATGTTTTTCTGTAAACGATGTAGCCCGATGCACCCTTTGACTGGTACCATTTAACCTTGATACCGGACTTATAGCTTGTTGCACTTCTGAGCTCGGGAACCGGAAGTCTTTTTATTGTAGTACCTGTTGAGCTATATGAGGAAGGAATCGTATCATCCGCAATAGCCTTAACAGAGTAAATATATGTCTTTCCATCCTTGCAGGTCTTATCCTTGTAGTAGGTTTTTGAGGTTTTACCCATACTTGTCCACTCGGAATCGCCCTTGAGCTTACGGTAAACTCTGTAAGAGTCTGCACCGCCGACCTTGTCCCAGCTTACCTTTACATAGGTTGCTTTGTTAGATATGGCGGATATCTTGGGCTGCGCAAGTCTTATAAGGCTCCAGCCCGATGTTTTGTATGCAGAAAAATCCCTGCCATCGTATGCCTTTACGGTATATTTATATGTTTTACCGCTTTTAACATCCTCATCCGCATAAGAGGTTTTTGTAACAATTCCAAGCCTCTTCCACTCGGTCTGTCCCGGAGCCTTTCTGTATACATAATAGCTCTTGACACCGGGAATTGACTTCCAGGAAAGCTTAATTGCACTCTTTGTATTCTTAAGAGTAACCTCGGGTGCATCAAAATAAACAAAGCTTTTTGATTTATATGCACTTTCAAAGGCACCGTTTACTGCCTTTACCATATAATGTGCCTTAACATTATGCTGTGCACCCTTATCCATATAGGCAGAGGTATGAGAGGAAACTGTGCCAAGCTTTACCCAGTTTTTCTCGCCGTCAACCTTTTTATAGATGTCATAATTTTTGGCACCCTTAACTGTATTCCAGGTAATTTTAGCACCTGTATAGGAGTTGTCAAATCTTACAATGGTCGGGGGTGTCATAAAGACATTTTCCTTATATTCAGATGGCGCACTCTGTACATCATCACGTATTGTTACGATTTTATATCTGTATCTGCTACCGCCTGAAACACGGCCATCCGTATATGAGGTTTCACTGCTTTTAACAGTAGCAATTTTTTCATACTTAGCTTCACCATCGGAAACCTTACCGCGCCAAATCTCATATTTCTTTGCACCTGCAGCTGAAGTCCATTTTATAACCGATTCATCTGCTTTATTCTCAATTGATGTAATCACTACGGGTGCAATATATCTGATTTCAGAAAGATACTCTTCCTCAAAATCACCTGTATATTTTCCTACAACAGGCTTAATACCATAGGTGTATACCTGATTACTCTTTACACCTGAATCTGTAAAGGAAAGAGCTTCGGTTTTGCCGATTTCTTCCCAAACGCCCTTATTCTCACGGCACACAATGTAGGACTCAGCATACTTCTGCTTTGACCAGGAAACCTTAACACCACCATCAACGATTTTGGTTTTTACTCCGGTTACACAACTGATTCTCATAGTGCCTTTTCCGAAATCGCTGAGTATACTCTCGCCATCTTCGGATATTGATTTCACTGCGTAGTAGTAAATATCGCCTTCCCTGATTTCCTCATCAACAAAGGAAAGCGTTTCTGCATCCAGGGTATCAAGTATCTCCGGCTCTTCCTCACCCTCAGCCAAACGATAAACTACATATTCCGTTGCACCGTTGCAGGCATCCCAGGAAATGCTTATTGCTTCCTTGGTATTTACAACTGTAATATCGGGAGATTTAAGGAAGTAGATGCTTTCATCAGTAGGAAGCATACAAGCCTGGTATTTGCCTGTATAAGGAACAACCGCATAGAAATATTTTTCTCCACCGGGAGCTGTGGTATCGCGGTAGCTTACCTGTGCTGATGAAGTCTTGCCCGCTTCAACCCACTCTGACTCCTCTGCATCTGCTTTTCTGTAAATGCGATAACCGCCGATTTTTGTTACATCCTCCGCAGGTGTCCAGGTAATCTCAACACCATCGGAGAAGGCTTTAGTACCGGTGATTTCAACAGGAAGAACTCTTGTTATGGGGAAGCCGGTAAGCCTAAGTGCACTTTCACCGACTGTGCTGTATGCCTGAACAGTATAGGAATACTGCTCACCTGCTACTACATCTTCTGCATCATAATCAACGAAGAATGTATTGGTAGCAACTCCGTGGTATTCAAAATCACTGTCAACACCTATATGCTTTCTATATATAATGTAATAGTCAACATTGTCGATGCTTTCCCAGGATATTCTGATACCCTCTTCAATATTTTCACCATCCACAACAGGTGCTTCAAAATATGTTACAAAAACACCGCTTTCCGCAGGATCACTTATAAAGGAGCCGCTTGTGGATCTGATATCATACTCGTAAATCTGTCCGCTTTCTACATTTCTGTCGGTGTAGGTAGTGGTGGAAGGATTAGCTATATTTATAATGTCTCTCCACTCTTCATCAACGCCCGACTGTCTGCGGCAAACCTTATATCCATCGGCACCTGCAACCTTATCCCAGCTTATATCCACACCATTTACACCGTTTGAAACGCGGGGCAGACCGGGGCGGGAAATGTACTTGCAGGAAACACCTCTTGAATCATAAAGGCTCTCACCTGAGGATGTATTGTAGGACTGAACAAAATACTTATATGTCACACCGCTGACAAGCTCTGATTTATCAACATAGGATGTATTTTCACCATCCACCTCTGCTAAAAATACAGGACTCGATGTGTCGGCAGAACGCTTGATTATATATTTTTCTGCACCCTCGGCAGTCTCCCAGGAAACATCAATACCACCGGTAACCAGTTTTGCGCTCTTAAGCACCGGACCTTCAAGGGTTTTGATATTAGGTATTGAACCGATAATGGGAGCGCCATCCTCAGGAGTTATGGAAGACTCAGGATCAGGCACACAGATATACTCCTGACAATAGAACGAAACCTCAGTAAGAGGGCGTGTCTCGCCCACCACCTTGAACTCAACCACACAGAAGGGAGTTGCAACCGTAGTAGATTCGGGAGTGTTATTCATATAGGCTACTACATAGGTATCTTCCTCAACAACACTGCTTCCACCAGTATATTCACCTGTAAAAGCGGTGTTTCCGTTAGCTGCCTTTCCGGCGGCATAGGAAACGGGTTCAAGGACATCCCCATCATATTTAACCTTGATAATTGCGCCACCGAAGCCGGTAACCCCTTTAGCCATAGAAACAGTAAAGGAGATTTTTCCGTTTTTTACGGCTCCGGAGCTTTTAACAGAGAAAATATCCTGCGCATCGCCTGCTGCAAGAGCCTCTGTAGCCCCGCCGAAAACAGAAAGGCACATTATAATACTTAATACAAGAGATAAAATTCTTTTCAACAATATTCCTCCTTGGGAGATTTTGCCTCCCCATAGGACTTAACAGTTCCTCCCTTTACGGAAGGAACTGTTTTAGTGATTGGTAAAATTACTTGCGGCACTTGATACTCCAGCCACTTGACTTATAAGAGGATGCGGCGCTTCCCTTATATGCCTTAACCATATACTTATAGGTCTTTCCTGACTTTGAGGTTTTATCTACATAGGAATTGGTTGTGACAGTACCAAGCTTTGACCAGCTGCCGCTTCCTGACTTACGGTAAACCACATACTTTGTAGCACCGCTTACCTTACCCCATTTGAGCTTAACGCCCTTTGAGGTGTTGGAAAGCTTAACATCATCAGGAGCCTCAACATAAGTCACACTCTTACCTGTAGAATCGAAAGAAGAATAAAGTCCGCCTGTCTGGTAAGATTTTACGGTATATGTGTATTTCTTTCCGCTTGCGGCAGTCTTATCCTTATAGCTTGTGCTTGTTGTAGAGCCAAGCTTTTTCCAGCTACCGCTTCCTGACTTACGATAAACCACATACTTTGAAGCACCGCTTACCTTCTCCCAGCTGATTTTTACATATCCGTATGCATTCTTTGCACTGCTGAGCTTAGGTGCAGAAAGACATTTTATTTTCCAACCTGAGGTGTTGTAGGGCGATTTGTAATCATCATCATCCACAACAGCCTTAACTGTATATTCATAGGTTGTATTGGATTTGGCAGTTTTATCTGCGTAAGCAAGCTTTGTAGTAGAACCAAGCTTTGACCAGCTGGATGTACCGGCTTTTCTTCTGTAAACTACATACTTCTCGGCATCCTCAATTTCGCTCCATTCAATTCGCACATAGCCGTAGCGATTTTCAAGAGACTTAACAACAGGACCTCCGATGTAATAGTATCTGCTTTCTCTGTTGCTGTTTTCGGTTTCTCCTCTTACAGCAACAACAGTATAGTAATTCCACTGACAGGATTTAACCGCCTTGTGTGAGTAGGAGGTAGCATCCCCATCGCAAACCGCTATAACGGAAGCTCTGTTTCTGTCATAAATAACATACTTCTCAGCGCCCTCGCATTTTTTCCAGGAAAGCTTGAGACAGTTATATTTTTCAGAGTAGGTAACAACGGGAGCACTTACGAAGGAAACAAGACTTCCTTCCACAATATCTGTTTCAGTATTGCCGCTTTTTGCGCTTACACCGTAAACATAATCCTCACCGGAAGCAACAGTTTTATCAGTATATCTGTATGTGTTACCCGTAACCTCAATAAGCTTCTCGAATTCCCCATTTGCGGTTTTTCTGTAAATTACATAACCCTGAGCATTTTTTGCACCGGTATATGTAATCTCCACGCCCAAATTAAGAACCTGCACCTTGATATCTGCGGGAGACTCAAGATAATAAACGGAGTCGGACAAGGCAGAAACCAAAGTCTCATATCCGTATCCCTTTGTAGCTATGCTATAGGAATATGCAGTTCCGCTTACAAGACCATCCTTATCAAGATATGTGCCTGTTCCTGCAGGAAGCTCCTTTACAAGCTCAGTTTTGCCATTTTCAGGTGTACGGTAAAGAAGATAGCTTTCAATTCCCTCAACCTGATTCCATTTGATTTCAAGTCCGTCAGGAAGAAGCTGAACATCTGTAATCTCAGTAACGGGAAGCTTGGTAATCCTTTTGCCCTGTGTATCAAGAACACTTTCACCGTTTGAGCCCACTGATGTAATACTGTAAATATAGTCTGCACCATTATCTACATCTGTGTCGGTATAAACAGAATCATCAACATTTTTATAGAGGACAAGCTCTGTGCCGTTTGCAGATGTACGGTAAATATTATAGCTCTTTGCACCTGCTATGTCATTCCACTGAAGCACTATTGAAGCCTTGTCAATAGCAACACTGGAAATTGTAGGAGATGCCATAAAGCTGATAAGATTTGATGTGTGATTTTTTTCCTGAACACATTCAAATACATAGGGTGAAACTGCATAGGAATACACAACACCTGTTTCTACATCTCTGTCGATATATTGAGTTTCGCTTATTTTATCGGAAACAACTGTCCATTCGCCGTTATCTGCCTTACGGTAAACTGTATAGCCCTCTGCTCTGTCAACCGCATCCCAGCTTACTGTTATATATGTTGAACCCATTTCGGCAACAATGTTTTCAACATCTGCAAGCTTGATAACACGGCAACCAACGGGATCGAGAACACTCTTGTTATCATCATCAATAACAGTTCTTACGGTGTAAGCATAAAGAACACCGCCCTCAACTTCCTTGTCGCTGTATGTAAGCTCCGAGGTCTTTGTAAGATATGTGTAATCCGACTCGCCCTCTGCCTTACGATAAATCTCATAATATGCCGCGCCCTTAACGCCGTTCCAGCTGAGAACTACTGCCTCGGATGTAAGCATAGGAGCTGACATAGCGGGAGCGCTTATAAATTTCACAACATCCGTTTCATCGGAAAGTGTGCTTTCAAGCCCCTTTGCAGAAGCGGAAACCATATACGAATAATATGCGCCGCTTTCAACCGCTGTATCGGAATACTCGTTAGCCTCAACATTTTCTGCTACTACCTTGAATGTGGATTCGCCTGCAGCCTTTCTGTATACGGTGTAGCCCTCTGCTCCCATAACCTTATCCCAGGTGAGCTTGATGCTCTCTGAGCAGATTTCAGAAGCGATATTCTTGGGAGCGCTGATTTTTGTAAGCTCAAAGTAATCGGAGCTCATTGCGCCCTCGTTACATTCATTTACGGAAGAAACCTTGTAGAAATAGGTTTCGCCCTCTTCAACATTATAATCCTCATAGAATAACTCTGTTGTGTTTGCAAGGAATGAATACTCTCCGTCTGCGGTCTTACGATAAACATTGTAGGAAACCGCATAAGATACTTCCTCCCAGTTAATGTAAATTCCGTCATCATCAACCTGTGCATCAGTGAGCACAGGACCTTCTGTGTAACAGATAGACTCAGACTCAACAGACTTTGCAGAGTTCACACCATCACATACTGTTACAACGCTGTATGTGTATACCTTACCTACCTTTGCAGAGGTATCAACAAAAGAATCAACCTCGGGCTTCAGAGCAATAGCAACGCATCTGAGAGAGCCTGATTCAACTGTGCGGTAAACATTGTAGGAGTCAACACCCTCAACTGCATCCCACTTAATAAGGATGCCATCATCCGCAAGCTCTACACGGACATTTCCTGCCATGGGGAACTTCTTTGCAGAATATCCCTCTGAAGGCATTATGCTTTCTGTGTCGTTCATAAAGCTTGTAACCTTGTAGGAGTAGGCTTCACCGTTAACAACGGCCTTGTCCTCATACTCATTTGTAAGGTTGTCTGTCTCACAGACAAAAACATACTGTGTATCTGCGGGAGCCTTACGATAAACTCTGTATCCGTGAGCACCGTCAACAAGTGACCAGTTAAGAAGAATTGCATCCTCTGTAACATCGTGATCATAGTAGGAAGGAGACTCAATGTAGATTACGGAAACCGGCTCCTGAAGAGAACCTGCTATATAATCCTCGTAGTAGCCCTTGATTGTATAGAAATATTCGGTACCGCTTTCTACATCCTCATCAACATATTCACATTCTGTGAGAGTTGCAATCTCTTCCCAGTCAGAGTCAGCAGTTTTCCTGAATACGCCATAGCTTTCAAGAATATCTATACCTTCCCAGGTAATTTCCACGCCTGTTTCGTAAAGAGTAGCGGAAATATCCTTGATTGTACCCAGGCACATACCCTTTACCATATTTGTGTCATAGTCGTGGGTATAGTATTCATTTCTGGATGCTACTGTATAGTAGTAAATTGTGCTCTGTGCAACAGAATCAATAAATGATGTCTGTGTTCCGGGCACCTGAGCAACACACTCAAGCTTTCCACCCTCGGCTTTGCGGTAAACATCATAATAATCCGCGCCCTTTGCCTCAGTCCACGAGAACTGAAGAAGACCATCGCCGGCAGTAAGAACTTCCTTGGAATATGCCTTATTCAGTGTCTGGAAGGAGTCGGTGAAAAAGCTCTGATCACTGTTCTTTTCAACAACGATTCCGTCTGCCGTAACAAATTCGCTGCAAACAAACTCAACCTCTGCGGCAGGATATTTGTCCCCAACGTGATTAAATGTTACCTCAAGAAATTCCTTTGCAGAATCCCCTGTATTGTAGCCTGTGGGATGAATGTACGCAAAGGAATATGCACCTGCATCATTGTAAACCACACCGTCTTCATAAACACCGGGTACATTCTCCACCAATTCCTTATAGGAATTCACCTTACCTGCAGCACCGCTTTTCTCATCAACCTCAAGGAGAGTACTGTCATATTTAGCTTTTATGATAACACCCTGAAGCTTTTCGATACCTGCGGCAAGGGAAATTGTGTATGTAATTGAGCTGTCACTGTAGTCTGTGCTTTTCACCTCGAAGAGGGACTCAACAGAGCCGGCAGCATATACCTGCCCTGTTGTAGCTGTAAACACAGAGCTTATCATAACAACACAAAGAAGTAATGATAAAATTCTCTTCATTTGCTTATCCTCTTAACTATAACTGATTTATCAGCAGCTTTTATTAATATTTATCCTTACAGCTGATTGAAGAACCTGCGTAGCTGTAGAAGGTTTCCTTGGAATTCTTGTCATAATCCTTGGGCTTGATGTATGCCTTTACCTTGTAGGAATAGGTTTTGCCCTTTTTAGCATTTTTATCTACAAAGGTGTTTTTTGTTGCAGTGCCTATTCTTTTCCATGAGCCGCCTGATGTCTTTCTGTAAACAATGTAGCCGGTCTCACCTGCAATATTCTTCCAGGTAACTGTAATACCCGATTTACCGCTTGTAGCCTTTGTGGTCTTGGGTGCAGTAAGGTATACGATTTTTCCCGCATCCTCATATCCTGCAGAATAGGAGCCGTTGTATGCCTTTACTGTATAGTAGTAAAGTGTTCCGCTTTCAGCAGTTTTGTCCACATACTTGAGCTCTGTTGTTGAGCCAAGCTTCTTGAAGGCACCATCCTCTGTCTTGCGGTATACCACATACTTCTTTGCGCCTGTAACCTTGCTCCAGCTGATTTTTACACCGGAGGAGGTATTTGCAACCTCAAATTTGGGAGCCTTGAGGAAATCAAGGGACTTTGTCTTAACATAGCTTGTAGCGCCTGAGGTAAATGCCTTGATTCTGTAGTAATTGGTCTTGCCGCCGGAAGCCTTTTTATCTACAAAGGAGTTTTTCTTTGCTCCGTCAATATGCTCATAATCGCCTAAGGTTTCCCAGGAGCCGTTATTAATCTTTTTGTATACTCTGTATTTGGTTGCGCCCTCTACCTGATTCCAAGTAACCTTGATACCATTGGTTTCAACCTTCAGAGAATATGTGGGAATCGGAACTGATTTAGCCTGTGCGAAATTGTATTTTGCACTCTCGCTCTTATCCTTTGCGACACTTGTTACGGTATATTCGTATGCTTCAATCTTTGTGCCTACGGGCATTTCATCAATATACTTAAGCTCTTTTACCGAAGAAGCAATTTTTGTCCAGCCGCTCTTTGAGCCGTCAGTATTAAGCTTTCTTCTGTAAACCGAGTAGCTTGAAGCACCTGCAACACTCTTCCATGTGAGAGTTGCCTTGTTGGAGCTCTGAGAAGCCTTTACGGCAGCAGAATCAAGGTAGGTATGCTTCACATCTGTATAGTAAGTTGCCTTACCCGCACTGTTTTTTGCTCTGAGTCTGTAGGTATATTCCTTATCACTGTCCACAGTATCATCTGTGTAGTTTACCTGTGTACAGGAAGAAGTAAGAGTAACCCATCCGTCAGCTTCATCATATCTTTTAATCTCATAGCTGTCAGCGCCCGTTACCTTGTTCCAGGCAAGAGAAACAGAGTCCTTACCGCTTTCAACACTTGTTACCTTAAGTGTATCCAGGGTAACAAGGGCTGAATCATTTTTAAGAAGAACGTTAGGTGCCTTCTGATCAATATTAAGCTCAGGAGTGGCCTCTCCGCTCAGGAATTCATAGCAGCTTATCTTTACAGAGGTTTTAGGATTACCCACTCCGCTCTTAAGAGCAAATGTTATATACACATAGGGTGTATCACTTTTTTCATTTGCAAAGGTCTCTGTATTACAATGGGCTATTGTGAAAACGCCCTCTGTATCATACTGCTTACCGAACTCGTATATGCCGGGGATTCTGTCTGTTTCATCACCGTAAGCATCTGTCTTTTTTGCAGAATTCTTGTCCTTGATTTCAAGAACATCCGGATCATACTCAAACTTAAAGGTTGTCGCCGTTACGGGAATACCCTTTCTTACACTTATGGTATAAGTGATTTTTCCTTTCTCAAAGCCTTTTGTATCAACAATAAACAAATCATCCGATTCACCGGCAGAGACTGCCACCGTAAACACGGACATGAATATTGCCAGACACAATACCAGGGATAAAATTTTCTTCATGGTAATACCATTCCTTTCAATTTTCTGACTGTGTCAGATTGCTACGGTAAGGACACTTGAAAAGTATATACCTCACCACATTATCGTACATAATAAATATACCAAAAAATCCGTTGTATGTCAACGAAAATACCCCTAAATGACAATGTAAATTTAACCAAAAAAGCCCCTGAAATTTTATACACAGGAAATAAAATTTTATTGCCGTTTTGTGAACTTTATGAATTTTAATTTTTGTGTAACATTTCCGTAACAATTCCTAAGAAATCAGTGCCGCAAAAAGCCGGGAAAAGCGATTTTCACACAAAGAATTTTCACATTAAGCCAAATTGATGTATTTGTCGGTTGTATTATTTTTCTGATTGTGCTATTATATCATAAGCAACAAAAACCTTTGAAGCGAGGGATAATTATGAAACCCACAAGAACCTTTTTACAACAGAATGCAATCCGACTTCTTTTAGCGGCAGAAAAGCCTCTTTACGACCTGACAAAGGGCAGGCTTGCACGAAACCGTTTTCTGTCAGCCCTTGATGTGCCTTTTGTAGGTACAAATGTGAAAATCATAAAAGAAACGGAAACCACAACATACATAGGCAAATTCAAGGAGGACGGCTCCTTTGATACGGGAGATTTCAAAATTCTTTCCACCTCCGATATGCACACAGATGAGGACTACGACCTGAACAACAAAACTCTCCAGCTTTTCATCAACCAGATTCGTGATGAAAAGCCCGACCTTGTTATACTCACAGGCGACTGTATCCAGTCCGAATTCCAGCAGATTGAAGCAATCCATTTCGGACAGATGATGGAAAAATTAGGTGTGTACTGGGCTTATGTTTTCGGAAACCACGAAGCAAGGGATGAAAAGGAATACCACAAATACCTTCTTCTCAAGAGCCTTTCCGACTACCCTCACTGTCTTTCCAAATTCGGAAAGCCCGACCTTTTCGGCTTCGGCAACTTCATCATTAATGTAATGAATTCCGAAACAGAGCTTAAGCAGAGCCTTGTGTTTATGGATTCGGGCAGAGACATAATACCTGAATATATGTCCCGTGACGGAGTACCCGAGGAAATGAAAAACGGATATGACTACATAAAGCCCGATCAGATCAACTGGTACAAGGAAGAAATGAATGAGCTGCGTGAGAAATACAAAAAAGCCCCCAACCTTCTCTATATGCACATTCCCATTAAGGAATATGAAGAGGTTTTCGAATTAAACGAGGACGGCAAGTTTGTACCCACAGGAAAAGCAGAAATCCTTTACGGCAGAATGCACGAAAGTGTAGGCTCCTCTCCCTTTAACAGCGGTCTTTTTGAGGCTATGAAGGAAAATGAAGCTCAGGCTATTTTCACAGGTCACGACCATGTTAATGACTGGGCGGCAAAATATGAGGGAATCTGGTTAGTTTACAATCAGTTTGCAAGCTATAATGCTTACGGTCTCGGAAGCTACAACGGTATTTCGCTCCCCGAAAAGGAATGGCAGCAGGGCGTAACCCTCACCACCATTCATTCCGACTCTACAATTGACCTGAAGCAAAGCTTCCACGCAAGATATCTGTAAAAAGCACATAAAAAAGTGAATCTGTCTGAAAAGCACAAAACCCCTTTCAGGCAGATTCTTTTTACTGCTTCAAACGAAATAACTGTTTACACTTAGTTTACGAAAAAGAACAGTTTATTTACATCCAATTCACACGGAATTAAAAATTATACTGTATAGTAAGCTCAACGAAACGAATTGGAATGCGTTTCGTCAGAGTGGAAGGGATTACCCGAAAATCCCCTTCGGATATATTCCGCACACTCCATGCTTTTTTCATTCCTATCTCCTTATTTCCATATTTACCCCTAAGAAAATCCCCCTTGCCGTCAGGCGAGGGGGATTTTCGGGTTTATAAAATTAAAAAATTATCAGCCGACAACCTCATACATATTTGCGGCTTCATCTTTTTTGGCGTACTCGTTTACGGACAACACCTTGTAGTGGGTAAGATTGCTTCCCATCTGA
>JAZSCI010000201.1:0-1708 GCA_045602865.1 Acutalibacteraceae bacterium | reverse complement strand
AACTACGCATTCTGCACAATAGAGCCCAATGTAGGTGTTGTTTCCGTTCCCGACAAAAGACTTGATGCTCTTTGCGAAATGTACAATCCCGCAAAGGTTACTCCCGCAACAATTGAATTTGTTGATATTGCCGGTCTTGTTAAGGGTGCATCTCAGGGTGAAGGCTTAGGAAACAAATTCCTTTCTCACATCCGTGAGGTTGATGCAATCGTTCACGTTGTCCGTTGCTTTGACAACGATGACATCATGCACGTTGATGGCTCAATTGATCCCAGCAGAGATATTGAAACAATCAATCTTGAGCTCATTCTGTCCGATGTTGAAATTCTCGGCAGAAGAATTGACAGAACAACAAAAGCTATGAAGGGAGACAAGACTCTCGCTGCGGAATTAGAAATTCTCAAAAAAGTGAAGGATGTTCTTGATGAGGGCAAATGTGCAAGAGCAGCCGACCTTACAGAAGATGAAAAGGCAGTGCTCAACACAGTCGACCTTCTCACATCAAAGCCTGTTATTTATGCTTGTAATATGAGCGAAGAGGATTTCGCTGCTAAAATTGAAACAAATGCAAGATACAATGCAGTCAAAGAGATTGCCGCTTCCGAGGGAAGCCAGGTACTCCCCGTTTGTGCTGAGCTTGAAGCACAGATTGCGGAGCTTGACAACGAGGAAAAAGAGCTTTTCCTTCAGGAGCTCGGCATCACAACCGGCGGTCTCGACCTTCTTATCGAAAGAAGCTACGACCTTTTAGGTCTTATGAGCTTCCTCACTGCAGGTCAGCCCGAGGTAAGAGCCTGGACAATCAAGAAGGGTACAAAAGCGCCTCAGGCAGCAGGAAAAATTCACTCCGATATTGAGAGAGGCTTCATTCGTGCAGAAACAATCTCCTTTGATGTGCTTATGGAGTGCGGTTCAATGCAGAATGCTAAGGCAAAAGGTCTTGTTCGTTCTGAAGGCAAGGAATATATAATGCAGGATGGTGACATTGTTCACTTCCTGTTCAATGTATAATCCCGGAGAGGTGTATAATTATGTTTGAAGAAATCAAAGCTATTTTATCCACTAACATTCCTGCGGCAGTTGCAGTTGTTTGCCTTATCGGATATTTCTGGGGAATGGCTGTAGTATTCATCAGTAAGCCACTTAAAAACGCAGAAAGCTTCTCCATAAAGCCAGTTGACAATGCAGGTAAAACAGAAATCCGTGTATATTACGGTGGTATTTCCTTTGCTCTGGGTGCTTTTCTTCTCTACCTTACCCTGGCACTCAAAACCCCTGTTTATTCTCTTGTTGGCGGTCTTTTCTTTGCAACAACAGTTCTTGTTACGCGTACTATTTTCCTTTGTGTGGACAAAGGCTGGAAATGCCCATACACAAAGCTTGCTATCCCTGCAGAATCCTTCTTTGTAATCGCATTGTGGGTATGCTTCATTTTATCGAAAGTTCTTTATTGATTCACAGGACACACGAATCACTCACAGATTACATAAAAAATAATCGGAACAAAAATAAACCGTATTGATTGAAAACACTTGACAATCAATACGGTTTATAATATAATTCATTGGTACGCCGGTGTGGCGGAATAGGCAGACGCAAGGGACTTAAAATCCCTCGGTGGCAACACCGTACCGGTTCAAGTCCGGTCACCGGCACCAATGCCCGGAAACCTTAGTATTTACAAGGGTTTTCGGGTTTTTGTTTTGTC
>JAZSCI010000200.1:0-2974 GCA_045602865.1 Acutalibacteraceae bacterium | reverse complement strand
ATGGTAAGAGGGCCCGGCCAGAAGCGCTCCGCAAGAGCAACGGCACTGTCAGGCACATTCTCCACCAATTCATATATCTGGGAAAACTCGGATATATGAACTATGAGGGGATTATCCGTAGGTCTGCCCTTTGCCTCGAATATTCTGTTTACGGCATCGGGTGAAAAAGCATTACCTGCAAGGCCGTACACAGTTTCCGTGGGCATACCCACAACCCCGTCTGCCTTGAGAATTTCGGTTGCCTCTGCATATTTTTCAATGCCGTCATTTATATTTATCTTAATAACCTTTGTTTCCAATTTTATTCCTCTGATTTAAGTTTATTAGCTGTATCAGCCATAATGAGAGAATCAATTATTTCATCCAGATCTCCGTTCATAATAGCCTCTATTCTGTAAAGAGTAAGGTTTATTCTATGGTCGGAAACTCTTCCCTGAGGGAAATTGTAGGTTCTTATTCTCTCGCTTCTGTCACCGGTTCCTACCTGAGAACGGCGTTCATCAGCAATTTCGGAATTCTGTCTTTCCCTTTCAGCCTCAAGGAGTCTTGAACGAAGTATTTTCATAGCCTTATCCTTGTTTTTGTGCTGACTTCTTTCATCCTGACACTCTACCACAAGTCCCGTAGGCAAATGGGTAATTCTGATTGCCGACTCAGTTTTATTAACGTGCTGCCCACCTGCACCGCTTGAACGGAAGGTGTCAATCTGCAGCTCCGTAGGATCAATGCTTATATCAACATCCTCTGCCTCGGGCAGAACTGCAACTGTTACGGTTGAGGTGTGTATTCTGCCTCCCGATTCCGTTTCGGGGACACGCTGAACACGGTGTACACCGCTCTCGAATTTGAATCTTGAATAGGCGCCCTCGCCCTCTATCATAAAGCTTATTTCCTTTATTCCCCCAAGACCTGTTTCATTCACATACAGAATCTCGGATTTCCAGCCTCTGCTTTCGGAATACATAGAATACATACGGTACAGAGAGTGCCCGAAGAGGGCTGCCTCCTCACCGCCTGCACCTGCACGGATTTCTATAATAACGTTTTTATCATCGTTAGGGTCCTTAGGCAAAAGCAATATCTTAAGCTGTTCGGAAAGCTCCTCGGCTCTCACCTTGCACTCATCAATCTCCGTTTCAAGAAGCTCTGCCATTTCTTTTTCGGGCTTCTCCTCAAGCATTTCCTTTGCCGCTTCCATATCAGAAACAGTTTTCTTATACTGTGCAAAGGCTTCTGCAACGGGTGTAAGAGACTTAAGCTCCTTCATCAGTGCGGTGTATTTTTCCTGATTGCTGACTGTATCGGGAAGACACAGAAGCTCATTTACGGTATTGAATCTGTCCTCTACCTGCTGAAGCTTATCAAACATCGGCTTCCTCCCTGATAATTTTTCTTATATTCTTTTCTGCCTTGACACGGGGAATAGAAAATTCTCTTCCGCAGCCGCGACATTGAAGATAAAAATCAATTCCTGTACGCTTTACAAGAAATTGCTTGTTTCCGCAAGGGTGTTGTTTTTTCATTTCAAGAATATCGTTTACGCGAACATCCATTAAAATTCCCCCAATCAGATATATTATAGCACAATCAAACATAAATTTAAAGGGTAAGATAAAAAATAATGAAAAAGGTGATAAAATGACGTCCTATCTTCCCGAGGGCTTACTGATGGGTACCCCCGAAAACAAATCCGCTACCTCTTCATACGAGGGCTTCTACAAGGCATTTCTTGACAACCGCGTTATCGAGGCACGTGCCTCCTGTTGTGACAAGGACCACAATCTTCACATTGATTTAGGCTTCATAAAGGGCATTATCCCCCGCGAGGAATGTGCCGTAGGTATTGCAGACGGCTCCGTAAGAGATATAGCCATAATCTCACGGGTAAACAAGCCCGTAGTCTTTGTCATCACCGATATCCGAGAAACAAACGGAGCAAAAGTGGCTTACCTCTCCCGAAGACAAGTGCAGGAGCAATTCACTCAAAACTATCTTTCCCAAAGAGTTACGGGAGATATTATAACCGCAAAAATCACTCACCTTGAAAATTTTGGTGCTTTTTGCGACATAGGCTGCGGAATAAACGCACTCCTTCCCATAGATAATATTTCCGTTTCCCGTATACCTCACCCGAATGTAAGATTTGCTCCCGGCGACACCATCCGTGCAGTAATAAAGGATTTTGATGAAAACGGCAGGGTAACTCTTTCCCACAAGGAGCTTTTAGGTACATGGGAAGAAAATGCAAGAGATTTCAGTGTAGGTGAAACAGTAAGCGGAATCATAAGAAGTGTGGAAAGCTACGGAATTTTTGTTGAATTGACACCAAATTTATCGGGACTTGCAGAATACACAAACGATGTTTACGAGGGACAATGCGCCGCAATATACATAAAGAGCATTATCCCCGATAAAATGAAATTCAAGCTGATTATCGTGGATGCCTTTGATGATGAGCCTACACGAAAAAAGCCCCGCTATTTCTGCAACGAGGAGCATATAGACCACTTCCGTTACTCACCCATAGGCTCCGAAAAAATCATAGAAACATTATTTTAATTTCACTTGAAATGAAATACACTGTATTGTATAATTATTCCGTATATTCAGCATAGGAGGAATTGTTATGCAATACAGTTTTTTTGACTCCATAGGAGAAAAGGTTTCCAAGCTGGGCTTCGGTCTGATGAGATTACCGAGAATAGCAGAGGACTCCGATATTATTGACCGTGATGAGGCTATGAAGCTTATTGATCTTGCCATAAAATCGGGAGTAAACTATTTCGACACGGCATACTTTTATCACGGCGGTGACTCCGAGCAATTCGTAAAAGAGGCCCTCAGCAAATACCCCCGCGAATCCTTTTTTCTTGCTACAAAGCTTCCGGGAAGCCATATAAGAGATACCGGTGAAACACCTCAATACATTTTTGAAGGTCAGTTAGAAAAATGCGGTGTGGACTATTTCGACTTT
>JAZSCI010000199.1:0-2685 GCA_045602865.1 Acutalibacteraceae bacterium | reverse complement strand
ACGGTGAAACCAATGAGCAGGTGCAGGGCGTAAGCGAGGCAGACATTGTGAAAAATGACGGCAGATATATTTATGCCGTAAAGCCTGACAATGCAGATTGGGAATCCTATTATGATGAGCTTTATTCTGTGAAAGGCAAGGCTGTTACAAGCGCAACCACGGCTGTTTCCGTGGATGAGAGCGAAGCAGAAGCCGAGAGCGAAGCTGAAGCCGAGAGCGAAGCAGAAGCCGAGAGCGAGGAAAATGCCGAGGAGCAGGAATATCCCGTGCTTTCCTACGATTGCGGAATTTATATTGCCGAGCCGCAGGCAGACGGAAAGCTTAAAAAGGCAGGAGAAATAATAATCGGAAAGCCTCAGGATGAGAGCATTTACTATATGGAGCTTCGGGAAATGTATGTAAAGGGCGATACGCTTCTTGCCATTCTTAATTGTTGGGAGCGTAAATCCGCTGAAAGCACAGGCTATGCTACCCATTATTCGGGTGCCGTTGTTTCCGACAGCATTTGTGTAGGTGCCGCAGGCGGAATATATAAGACTCTTGCAGTATGCTTTGATATAACCGACAGAGGAAATCCCACGGAAAAGTGGAGATTTTATCAGGATGGCGGATATATTTCCTCCCGACTTATCGGAAATGAATTTGTGCTTCTGTCCGAATATTTTGTTGACCTTTCAGGAGATGAGGCTACAGTAAAAGCACAATGCGTTCCGTGTATTGCCGTTGATGACAAGGAAGCCTCTCGAATTGCCGCAGAGGATATCTGCATAATGGAAGAAATCAACGACAGTAAATATCTTGTGGCATCCGCAACAGACATCCAAAACAGTGAAAGCCGTAATTCTCAGGCGGTTTTAGGCGGCGGCAACCAGGTGTATTGCACAAGCGAAACCCTCTATGTAACCTCTACGAAATTCATTGGCGGCAGAACAACTGAGATTTTCGGCACGGAAAACACACAATCCACACAGATTTGTAAATTTGATATCCGTAATTCCGATATCAGATATCTTGGAAGCGCAGCCGTAAAGGGCCATGCACTCAATCAGTTCAGTATGGATGAATATGAGGGTAATCTCCGTATTGCTACCACTACGGGTACCTGGGGTGAAAGCCTTGAAAATCAGTTGTATATTCTGGATAAGGAGCTTAATGTAATCGGCTCAATTGAGAATATCGCAAAGGGCGAGACAATCAAAGCCGTAAGATTTACAGGTGCAACGGGCTATGTTGTAACCTTTGAGCAGACAGATCCCTTGTTTGTAATTGACCTTTCCGAGCCTGCAAATCCTCAGATTAAGGGCGAATTGAAAATACCCGGCTATTCCGCATACCTTCACCCCATAGGCGAGAATCTTATGGTGGGCTTCGGTGTTGATGGTGATGAAAACGGAGCAGGTATGGGGCTTAAGGTGTCGCTCTTTGATGTAAGTAACCCACAGAAGCCTACAGAATGTTCAAAATACACCTTGTCGGGCTACTCGGAGGTTAATAGCGGAAGCTATGTTGAGTCTCCTGCCCTCTATGACCATAAGGCATTTTGTGCTGATATGAAAAACGGAGTTTTCTTCTTCCCTGCATACAAGGAGTTCTGGGTGAATAATAACTACTACACCGCTACCTACACAACCTTTGTGGAGGCGGTTAAGGTGGATTACGAGAGCAAATCCCTCTCTCAGGCAGGCACATATCTTTGCGAAAGCACAAAGGATTACTGTGGCGGACTCCAAAGAACAACCTATATAGAAAACCTTGTTTTTGCAATATCCGATGAGGGCACCCTTTATTCCTTCGACAGAGATACCGCAGTGCTTCTTGATAGTGTGCAGATGTAATGTTCAAAACTTTTGATTATTAAACAGACCGATAAAAAGGGCAGAGGAAACGAAATGCTTCCTCTGCCCTTGTTGTGATATATTATAAATTTAAAATTGCTTTTATTCTTTCAATATTTCTTTCGGACAATTCTGTTTGTCTTGCAAAGAGCTCCCATTTTGAAACAGAATTTCTTACTTGCGCTATGCTTTTTTCCGCATCAGCTTTTTTAATACCGACTTTTTCGGCAACGCTTAACATATCTTCTTTTGTTATACTGTCAGCCTTTCCGTTAATAAGCATCTGATGAGCCTTAACCCATTGACTGTCTTTTCTGTATGAGAATGTTACATCATAGGCAGGAGATAAGGACCAGATGCTTTTTTTATCCATAAGAAAAGATATGTTCTTGGTATGGTCATCATAGTTCTTGGCATATTCATTGAAAACCATACGTTTGAATAGTTGGATATAATCGCTGTAAGGAAGCTTAAGCTTCTTCATAACAGAAAAAGCATCTTCATAGGAATAAATCATTGGTGAATTAAAGTCCATATGAGCTATAGCGCAAAGGGTTTGCATATGCAGTTTCCTGCCACTTTTACCGATTCTGTCAAAACGCTTTGTCATAAAATGAGATTTTCCGCTCTCTTTGTAAAGTCTGCACTCACTCATTTCTATACCTGCTTCGACAGCCATAAGATAATACGCATATTCAATCTTGGTATATTCACTATCATCAGGACGGGTGTCTTTGTCCTTGTTGTTTTTGATATTGTCAAATTTCAACAACCAATACTCATAGCCCTTTCCGGCGTTAATCTGACCTGAACGGATATCGTTGGTTTCGGGATTCCAGGCTATGAGAGT
>JAZSCI010000198.1:0-9829 GCA_045602865.1 Acutalibacteraceae bacterium | reverse complement strand
ATTGGGAACGTCAACACCTGTTTCGATAATGGTGGTGCATACAAGAACATCAATCTGTCCCTCTAAAAGCTGCTTCCATACTTCGGAAAGCTCCTTTTCTTCCATTTGACCATGACCGATTCCCACCACTGCATTGGGAACAAGGCTTTCAATTGTAAGGGCTATGTCCTGAAGGTCATCAACTCTGTTGTGGAGATAATATACCTGACCGCCTCTGCGAAGCTCCTTTTTGATAGCCTCTGCCAAAACATCCCAACGGTGTCCCATAACATAGGTCTGGACAGGTGAACGGTCAAGGGGCGCTTCCTCAATTACGGACATATCGCGTATTCCCGATAGAGCCATATTCATAGTACGGGGAATGGGAGTAGCCGAAAGAGTAAGGCAATCCACAGTAGGATATTTTTCCTTGATGTATTCCTTCTGCTTTACACCGAAGCGCTGCTCCTCATCAATGATTATAAGTCCCAGATTTTTGAAGTTTACTTTCTTTGCAATAAGTGTGTGGGTACCCACCACAATGTCAATAGTGCCTTTTTTCAGCTTGTCTACAATTTCCTTGTGCTCCTTGGGGGTTCTGAAGCGGGAAAGCATTTCCGCATTAACGGCAAATCCGTCAAATCTTTTTATAATGGTGTTGTAGTGCTGTAAAGCAAGAATAGTGGTAGGAACAAGAATTGCTACCTGTTTGCCCTCGGCAATACATTTGAAGGCGGCACGGAGGGCTACCTCGGTTTTTCCGAAGCCTACATCTCCGCAGAGAAGTCTGTCCATAGGTACGGACTTTTCCATATCCTGCTTTATTTCGTATGTGCAACGAATCTGGTCGTGTGTTTCTACATATTCAAATTTGTTTTCGAAGTCCTTCTGTATATCAAAATCAGAGGAGAAGGCGTGTCCCTGCAATTTCAGTCGTTTGGCATAAAGGTCAAGAAGCTGCTTTGCCATATCCTTTGCTGAGGCACGGACCTTTGATTTTGTTCTCTGCCAGCTACCGTCTCCGATGTTTGAAAGCTTCACATTTCCGTAGTTGTCACGAGGACCTACATATTTGGAAACGGAATTAAGGTCTGTTACGGAAACATAGAGAGAAACACCCTTGCCGAATTTAATGTGTATATAATCCCTTGTTACGCCATCTGCGGTTTTCTTTTCGATACCCTGATAGCAACCAATACCGTGAGTCTCGTGCACCACATAATCGCCGCGGGAAAGCTCATCAAGGCTCCTTACCGCATTTGCCGCCTTGCGCTTCTTTGCGGTAGCTTTGATTCTGCCTGCAGAGGCGCTTTTGGCGTAGGTGAAAATAGAAAAACGGTCTGTTACAGAGGCGTAGCCGCTTGAAAGTGTACCGGGAAGCACCGCAACAGTGTCAGCAGGAAGAGACTCAGGTGGGACAGGACAGAATAATGCCCGCATACCCTCGCCGTCAAGGTCGAAGGCAAGCTCTCTGGCATACTTTTCAGTACCTGCAAAAACCACACAATGGTTGCCTGATTTAACGGCAGGTCTCAAATCCTCGAGAAGAGCCTCGAGTCTGCCGTTCCAGTTGGGATTCTGCCTCAGGTTAAAGGATGACAAGGCTTTTACGGGAGTGTCAAATGAGCCTCGGGCAAAGTTGTCTGTGTAAATAGCATTGTACTTTTCATATTTCATAATAAGCTCTGTGGGCGTGAGCATAAATTTATCCAACCCCGCACAGAGTATTCCGTCTGTAAAAAGCTCCTTAAGTGTCTGTATGAAAGCTTCCGTTACGGCTTCCGCATTCTTTTTTACATCGGAGCTTTCTGCTATGAACAGAAGATTTCCCTTGCAGTAATCGAAAATTGTGGCAGTCTGACTGTACGCAAGGGAAAGGTATTTGTCAACCGATTGCAAAGTAATGCCTGAGTCCAGCAAATCGCAATCCCTCTGGAGAATTTCCTTTGCTCGGCGTGAGCCCTTTCCCGAAAGCTGTGCCATATATTCCTTTATTTTATCCGAAAGCACGGTAGTGCTCTCAAAAATGATTTCGTTGGCAGGATATATGTGGCAGGAATCGGCAGTATCTATGTGTCTTTGAGTTGTGGTATCGAAATAACTGATTGAATTGATGGTATCATCCCAGAATTCGATTCTCACAGGGTTTTCTGTGCTGGGAGGGAAAAAGTCAACAATAAAGCCTCTTGCAGAAAACTGACCGGGTCCCTCTACAAGGTCTGTCATTTTGTAGCCTGCATTAATAAGAATGTCGGTCAGCTTATCAATGGGGATTTCCGTGTCATAATCTATAGTCAGAATTCTCTTACGAAGCTCCTCGGGAGGGATTGTGAATTGCATTGAAGCCTCTGCGGAGCAGGTAATAATTTTGTAATTTCCGGTAATTATCTTATGAAGGGTGTTGAGTCGGATGTGCTCATATTCCCTTGACTCGCTCTGTGTGCAATCAAAGGAATAATCTCTTGCGGTATACACAACCGCCGCATCCGGACTTGCGCAAATAAAGTTTATATCGGATGCCAATCGGGTAGCATCTGCTTCCGTAGGCAACACAACAAGCGCCTTGCGACAGGTATCATCACAAAGCGAGGATATTATATGTGCCTTTGGTGAAAGGGGGAGACCGATTATACCAACAGGTCCTATATCCGCAATAATATAACGGAGAATATCATCATATTGTTTGTTGTTGCTTAGAAATTCTGAGAAAATTGACATTTTTTACTTTACCTCAGCTATTGTACTTTGACATAGCACCATCTATATCGTTGTCTAAAATGAATTTCAGGGAATCACAGGCGTTGGCAATAGCATCCTTTGTAGCGGGAATGTCTTTTTTCGGTATCTGGGAAAGCACCCAATCTGCTAAATCATAATCGGGAGAGGGCTTTGCGCCCACACCTAATTTTATGCGCGGGAAATTCTCGCTTCCCAATCGGGAAATAATGCTTTTTATTCCGTTGTGACCGCCTGCGCTGCCCTTTCGCCTTATACGAAGCTTTCCCGGCTCCAAGGAAATATCATCGTAAACCACAATGATATTCTCGGGTTGGATTTTGTAAAAGCTTGCACATTCGGCAACCGCCTCACCACTGTTGTTCATCATTGTCTGGGGCTTCATAACAAGAACCCTGTGGCTTCCGATTTTTGTGTCACCGATAAGCGCGTGGAATTTGAGCTTTTTAGCCGTAAAATTCAGCTCCTGCTCAAGATATGTGACAAAGAGAAAGCCTACATTGTGTCGGGTAGTCTCGTACTTTTTTCCGGGGTTTCCGAGACCTACAATAAGATATTCGTAGGTGGATTTCTCTGCGTTGTTTCTGAATTTGTTGAACATTTTTACTCCTCTGTTTTTATGTGTTGTCTTTTGTAGGGCTTCCTGATTGCAACCCAGTTTTCTTTTACTGTCTGTCTTGTTCTTGCTACTGCAAGGGAATTGTCGGGAACATCCTGAGTGATTGTAGAGCCTGCGGCGGTAAAGGCGTTTTCGCCTACCGTAACGGGAGCCACAAGGTTAGTGTTACATCCGATAAAGGCACCATCCTTGACTATGGTACGGGATTTGTTTCTGCCGTCATAGTTTACAGTTACACAACCACAACCGAAATTTACATCCTTACCTACATCCGAATCACCTACATAGAGAAGGTGAGGAAGCTTGGAGCCTTCATCTACTGTTGAATTTTTTACTTCAACAAAATTTCCTATGTGAACATTGTTGCCGATATCTGTGTTGGGGCGGATGTGCACAAAAGGACCTGCCGTAACTCCGTCACCTATGCGGGAGCTGAAGCTCTGTACATTGTTGAGCTTTGTATTACTTCCTACCTCTGTGTCACAGATGTAGGAGCCGGGACCTATTATACTGTTTTCACCTATTCGGGTTGAGCCCAGAAGAATAGTGTTTGGAAAAATAACAGTACCCTTGCCGATTTTTACGGTTGGCTCGATTATAATTCCGTCGGGACAGGGGATTTCTACTCCGCTTTCTGTAAATGTGTTGATAATATCAAGTCTTTCATTATTGTTTATCATATAAATCTCCTTTAATGCTTAAAATGGGATACTGAATGATAAATAAATAGTTGTGAGCGAGCTGTACGGACACTACTTCAATCTACTATTCTATCACAATATATGTATATTTTCAACAAATAAACCAAAAAGTTTTTATGTGCACGGCTCAGAAAAATACGGATGCAATCACGCAAATGTTACGGTGATAGGTTGAATTATTCCCGTTTTCGATATATAATAGTATCAGATTATTTGAAAGGTGGGGTAATATGACCAAAAAAGCTCCGCAGCTTCTGCTTTGCGCTTTAGCTGTTGTTCTTACGCTTGTTTCGGGCTTTTCTTTGCCCATACTTTCCGAATATATGCCCCATGTGCTCAATGATGTGACTATAGTTTCGGCACACACAGATGCAAGAAAGATGAAGCTTTATGAGAAAAAGGAGGTTTACCTTGCAGGCGAATGGGAGTTTTTTGCGGATAAGCATATTATAAGCGAATCCCTTACGGGTGCGGAGCCTGATTTATATGTGCAGGTGCCTTCTTCCTGGACAACCTATGAAATTAACGGCAGGAAGCTATCCAACGGCGGAAAGGGAAGCTACCGTATGTACCTGACCAATGTTCCCGAGGATGCGGATTTTGTGGTTTATGTACCTAATATTGCAGGTGACTGTATAGTATTTGTAAATGGTGAAAAGGTATACAAGAACCGGAGCTTTGCCACCAATACCTATAGGGACAGAGATAACGGAGCGTTTATTGATGTGCCCTTGAAAAGAACGGCTGCGGGGGAGGAAGAATGGGAAATAGTCATAGAAATGACCTGTACATACACAAGCGGACTTACCGCTATTCCCGTGGCTTCGGTATATAATAATTATCAGGACAGAACGGTTAGTCATATTGCAATAAGATATATGTTCATTGGAATTGTCAGCCTTTTTGCCATAGGCTCCGTAATTCTCGGTATTATGCGGCGGGATATGGAAAGTCAGCTGTGGCTTTTCGTTCTTTGTATAACCTTTGTTTTGCGAATGCTGGTTTCCCACGAGGGATACCTTGTGTCGTATGAATTGTTCGGCAATATGGACTATGAAATAGTCACATCGCTGATTTATGTTTCCACCTACATAATAAAGCTTTCTATGATGATGTATATAAACGATGTACTGAATCTCAGAATGAACTACAAAACCATTGTGTTCATAGCCGCCATTTTCCTTATATGCGCTTTTGTGCCCTATTTCTTATATGATTACATTTACATTGCAAAGGCATATATGTGGCTCCAGTCCGTGCCGTATATTCTTGATGCGGTTATGATTTATAAGATTTCGGGTGCAATTGTGAGAAAGCGCCGTTCTGCAATTCTGCTTCTTGTGAATTACTGTATATCCGCAGGTGCAATAATTATTGACAATTACTATATGAACGGCTATATTTCCTGCAATGTGTCCAATGTTATGCCCCTTGCCTGTATGGTTTTCATTTCCTGTATGGTAATGGTGCATATAATGGATACGGTGTATGCCTATCGGGAGTCCCAAAGAGCCTCGGAGCTTGCGGTGAAGCTTGAGGAAATGAATATGACTCTTATGATAAGTCAGATTCAGCCTCATTTTCTCTACAACGCCCTTAACACTATAAAGTATCTTATCAAAAAGGACCCCAAAACCGCAGAATCGGCAGTTGTAAAATTCTCCGGATATCTGAGAGCGAATATGGAC
Source organism: Acutalibacteraceae bacterium (assembly GCA_045602865.1). Taxonomy (GTDB): domain Bacteria; phylum Bacillota; class Clostridia; order Oscillospirales; family Acutalibacteraceae; genus DTU089. The sequence goes on along the minus strand of JAZSCI010000198.1, from coordinate 4,106 downwards.
TCGCTTACACAAAAGGAGCCGATTCCCTTCTCGAAGGAAATTGACCACGTAAAAAATTATGTGGATATTGAAATGCTCAGATTCGGCAACAGACTCAATGTTGAATATGATATACAGACAGAGTCTTTCAGAATTCCTGCCCTGACAGTTCAGCCCATAGCCGAAAATGCTATCAAGCACGGTATAAACCAGAAGCCGGAGGGCGGTACGCTTACTATAAGCACACGTGAGGATGAAGACAGCATCAGAGTTATTGTAAAGGATAACGGTGTAGGCTTTGATGTGAACAGTAAGCCTCAGGATGATGGCCGTTCACATGTGGGACTCAGCAATATCAAAACCCGACTTAAGGAAATGATGAATGCCCATGTAACGGTGGAAAGTGTCATAGGCACAGGAACAACCGTTACAGTAGTAATACCAAAGGAAAATGCTCTTGAAGGTATTGCCGATGAATTTACAGAGGAGTAAAAATATGAGAATTTTAGCAGTAGATGATGAGCTTCTTGCTCTTGAGGATTTTGAGGATACCTGCAGGGAGCTTGGCATACACGATGAAATAGTGAAGTTCAATAACCCCCTTGATGCTCTCAGCTATGTGGCGGTGAACAAGGTAGATATAGCATTTCTTGACATTGAAATGCCCGTTATAAAGGGTATTGAGCTTGCCAAAAGAATAAAGGAAATTTCTCCCAATGTGAGAATAATCTTTGCTACGGGATACTCTGAATATGCACTGGATGCTTTTTCTGTGGATGCGGTGGATTATGTTATGAAGCCCTATGAGGCGGCTACCATAAAAAGAGCCTTCGACAAGGCTTTGCGCATCAAGGATGAACAGCTGACAAAACGCGTTTTCATAAAAACCTTCGGGTATTTTGATGTTTTTGTTGACGGCAAGTCCGTGTCCTTCCCCAGCGCAAAGAGCAAGGAGCTTCTTGCTCTTCTTGTGGACAGAAACGGCGGTATAGTGACTACGGAGCAGGCAATTTCCGTTTTGTGGGAGGGCAGAGCCTATGATGAAACTGTCCAGTCTCTTTTCAGGAAGGTGCTCCGTGCATTGAGAAATTCTCTGGAGGAGGTCGGTGCTTCCGACATTCTTGTGGATAACCGCAACCAGAGAAGCATCGACAAGAGCAAGTTTGATTGTGACTATTATGATTTTCTTGAAAAGGGTGTGGGTGCCGCATCAGACTTTTTCGGAAAATATATGGAGCAATATTCCTGGGCAAGAGAAACTGAGAGCAATATTGCCGCAATTGTAAAGAAAAACTGATTTACGAGGAAATAAAAGCTTATGATTTTATCTCAGACTATAGCCTGTGTTTCAGGCTTCGGTGATGAAAGAGCGATAGAGCTTATGGCGCAGGCAGGATATGATGCAAGCGACTACAGTATGTCCTCTATGTCGCGGGGAAACAGCGTTCTCAATTCCGACGGATACAGAGAATATGCGCTGAAGCTTTGTGAAATCGCGAAAAGAAACGGCGTATATTTTAATCAGGGACACGCTCCCTACAGTGTGAGCTGTGATGATAAGGAAACGGCTGAAAAGCTGCTTTGGGAATACACAGTCCGCGCCATTGAAATTGCGGGAATAATGGGTATTGAAACATTGATAGTTCATCCCGTTGACTCGGGTGATTACATAGGCAGAGAGTCTTATGTAAGGGAAAAGAATATTAAATATTACCGAAGCCTTATTCCTTATGCGGAAAAATACGGAGTAAAGCTCGGTTGTGAAAATATGTGGAGCTATGACAAAAGGCGCAAGGTTATTGTGGGAAGTGTATGCAGTAATCCTTACGAGCACGCGGCATATATTGATGAGCTTAACAGTGAAATGGTTGTGGCGTGTCTTGATGTGGGGCACAGTGCTCTCGCAGGTCGGGAAGCACAGGACTGCATAAGGGTACTCGGTGATCGCATTGGCGCTTTGCATATTCACGACAATGATTATCGGGATGATATGCATACTCTCCCGGGCCTCAGCGAAATGAATTGGGATGAAATAATGAAGGCGCTTGCCGAAATCGGATACAAGGGCGATTTTACATTTGAAACGGATCATTTTTTTGATTCTCTTTGCACCGAGGAGGAAGCACTAACCGGCTTGAGGCTTTCGGTGCTTATAGGCAGACGCCTTATAAAAAAGCTTGAGGATTACAGTAAATAACCTGCGAGGACTGAATTGAATGTATAATTTTTTTGTAACGGATGATCAAAGACAAGGACAAGGCTTTCTCATTACCGGAGCCGATTTTAACCATATAAAAAATGTCCTCAGAATGAAAAACGGGGACACACTTCTTGTAAGCAATAATAACGCCAGTCATCTGTGTGAAATTACCATAAATGATGATTATATTTTTGCCCGGATAACAGAGGAAAATTATCAGGATACAGCGCTCCCCGTAAAGCTTCACCTTTTTCAGGGGCTTCCCAAGGGGGATAAAATGGAGCTTATAATCCAGAAAGCCGTTGAGCTGGGCGTTGAGGAAATCACACCTGTTGAAATGAACAGATGTGTTGTAAAAATTGAAGAAAAAAAGAGGAAAAGCAAGCAGGCTCGTTGGCAGGCAATAGCCGAGGGTGCGGCAAAACAAAGTAAACGCACGGCAGTGCCCCTTGTTAATGATATTATGTCCTTTAAACAATTTCTGCAGAAATCGGGAGAGCTTGACCTTCTTCTTGTGCCCTATGAAAATAAGGATGGAATGAAGGCTACGGCTGAGGCGCTGTCTCTTATGAAAAAGGGAAGCAGTGTAGGAATTCTTATTGGCCCCGAGGGCGGATTTGATGAAAAGGAAATAGCTTCTGCCATTGAAGCGGGCGGCAAGTCAATTTCTCTTGGCAGAAGGATACTTCGCACTGAAACAGCAGCTATAACCGCTATGGGAATGTGTATGCTTTATGCAGAAATGAATATCGGGGAGGAAGTGTGATGAAAAAGCTTCCTCAGGAATTTGAAAAGAGAATGAGATTTCTTCTGGGGGATGAGTATGGAAGCTACGAAAATGCACTTGCGCAGTCACCCTCCAGAGCGTTTCGTGTGAATACAGACAAGATAACCGTAGAGGAGTTTGAAAAAATTAACCCCTTTAATACGGAGAAAATACCCTATGTGCCAACGGGCTTTTACTTTGATTATGAGGGCATAGGAAATCATCCCTTTCATCACGCAGGTATGATATATGTGCAGGAGCCTGCCGCTATGGCACCTGCAGAATGTGTTGATATGGAAAATGTGGGTTTTGTTCTGGATATGTGTGCAGCACCGGGAGGTAAAAGCAGCAGACTCCGTAACAGAATGAGCCCCGAAGCAATACTTGTTTCCAATGAAATTATACCCTCAAGGTGCAAAATTCTTACGGGAAATGTGGAAAGGTTGGGACTCAGAAACACAGTAACTACCTGTATGGACTCCTTTAAAATCGCAAAGGCCTTCCCGGAGTATTTTGACCTTATTATGGTGGATGCGCCCTGCTCGGGTGAGGGGATGTTCCGAAAGGATGAAAATGCCGTTGATGAGTGGAGTCCCGAAAATGTAAAAAAATGTGCCGAAAGGCAGCTTGATATTCTTGAAAATGCCGTAAAGGCTTTGAGAAAATCGGGCAGCATAGTGTATGCTACCTGTACTTTTTCTCTCGAAGAAAATGAAATGGTGGTTGATGAATTCCTTGCGAATCACCCTGAATTTGAGCTTGTGAGAGTGGCAGAATCGGTAGAATCGCACACACAGGACGGAATATTCTTTGAGGGCTGCAGAACGGAAAATATCCGCTATGCACGGCGCTTTTATCCCCATAAGGGCAGAGGCGAGGGACAGTTTATGGCAGTGCTTCGCAACAAAGAAAATTCTCAGAGCTTTAACGAAGCCGTAAAAAGACAGAACAAAACTAAAATCGACAAGGCTGTATATGATTTTCTTGATGATACACTTACCGACTATGACAGAGAAAGTGTGAGGGCTTATAACGGAAAGCCCGTGTATTTTTCGGGAGATACGGATTTCGGAAAAGCCACGGTTTTTTCCTGTGGTGTGACAATTGGTGAGCTGAAGAAAAATTACATACAACCCCATCATCAGTTTTTTATGGCTATGG
>JAZSCI010000197.1:0-2913 GCA_045602865.1 Acutalibacteraceae bacterium | reverse complement strand
GTGGCAGTATCTTATGTACAGTGGCGGCAGATACGAGGATGAAACCTATTTCGTAGGCTATGCGGCAGCAAAAACAAATGAGCAGGACCTTCGCAAGGTTGATTTCAGAAAAATGCCCGATGAAAACACCTATGCACCTCTCCTCAGAAGCAACGAATGGGAGGAAGGCACGGGACACAACAGTGTAATAAAGGTAGATGGTCAGTATTACATAATCTACCACGCCCGAAACACTGCCGCAGATGGCTTTGTAGGCGACAGAAGAAATGCACGAATTGCAAAAATGCACGTTGAAGACGGAAAGATTTGGGTTGAAAGATACCCCGATCACATATAACTAACATATACGAGGTATTACTATGATAATTAATGAACTTGTAGGCTTCTCCAACCTTTACGGCAGTAACGAGGAGCTTGTCCTTGCAGGAGGCGGAAACACCTCTGCAAAGGATGGAGATATTATGTACATCAAAGGCTCAGGCACACGCCTTGCAGACATTACTGCAGAGGGCTTTGTAAAAATGAGCCGCAGTAAAATTGCAGAAATTTTCACAAAAACATATCCCGATAACGACAAGGAAAGAGAGGCTCTTTCCCTTGCAGATTTAATGGCGGCAAAATTACCCGGTCAGGAAAACAAGCGCCCCAGTGTGGAAACTACTCTTCACTCCCTTTTCCCCCACACCTTTGTTTTGCATCTTCATCCTGCCCTTGTAAACGGAATCACCTGCTCGGTAAACGGTGAAAAATCCGCAAAGGAGCTTTTTGGTGATGATGTACTGTGGATTGAGCCCTGTAAGCCCGGCTACACTCTTGCCAAAAAATGCTGCGACACATTAAAGGAATACAAGGAGAATTTCGGCAGAGATGCAGATTTCCTTCTCCTTGCAAATCACGGCATATTCCTTGCAGACAATACTGTTGACGGCTTAGGCGAGAAGCTTTATTCCGTTATGGCAAAAATCCGTTCAGTTGCCGAAAAGGAGGCAGATTTCTCCGCAGGTGAGTTCAACGGCGACAAATCCCAGGAAATTTTCAATGAGCTTTACGAGGTTTTCGGAGATGACTGTGTAGTAACCTACGAGCCCTCTGCCGTTTCCCTGGAATATGCAAAAAGCAAAGAAAGCTTCAATAATATTTACAAGCCCTTTAATCCTGACCAGATTGTTTACTGCAAGCCCTACCCCTTGTATATCGAGGAGAAAGAGGACATCAGAAATGCCGTTGAAGAGTACAAAAAGGAAAACGGCTTCCTTCCTAAAATCCTTTTCGTTAAGGATTGCGGACTTTTTGCAGTTGATTTCTCTGAAAAGGGAAGTGAAACTGCGGCAGCACTCTTTAATGATGCTATGAAAATCGCAGTTTACGCAGAAAATTTCGGCGGGGCAAGACATCAGGAGGATTATTTAACAGACTTTATTGTAAACTGGGAAGCGGAAAGCTATCGCAGTAAGCAATAAGCCTGATTTTACCACAACAAAATAAACAAAAAACGCCCGTATTATTTATAGGATATTCCAAAAAATAATATAGGGTGTTTATTTTGTTTGATTTTCGGAAAAGGTATGTTAAAATGTGAAAGTACAAAGACTTTAAGTCATTAGGAGGAAAAAACTATGAGTCACCAAAAGCTCTTTTGTGAAAAGAACGGAAAGCTTGATGTATGGCATACTATACTCACAGGCTTTGCTTTCCTTTCCACATCAATCGCATGGGCTATCTATGATCCCTACATTACAAAAATTCTTGACAGACTCCTTACAGAGTCCGCAGGAATAACCGCACTCAGCCAGAAGCTTAATGATGCCTTCCCCGTACTTGCAGAATTTGCAAAAACTCAGGGACAGGATGTCAGCACCGCTGCAGGCGGAATAACACTTGTTCCCTTGTTCATCGGTGTCATTATGACATTTGATAACATTTTCGGTGTTATTTTCCAGCCTACCTTCGGTAAGCTCTCTGACCGTTGCCGTTCAAAGCTTGGCAAGCGCCGTCCGTTTATCGTTTTCGGAGCTCCCGTTTCAGCTTTGATTTTCGCTCTCATTCCCTGGGTTGCATTGTCCAACTCATTACCCGCAACAATGATTTGCATTATTCTCTTCGTTTTCTCTATGTCCTTGTGGAGAGCACCTGCCGTAGCACTTATGCCTGCGCTTACTCCCCCTGAGCTGAGAAGTGAAGGTAATGCTATCATCAACCTTATGGGTGGTGTGGGTTCTGTTATCGGTATGGTAGCAGGTACTCTTGTTGGTCTTGTTTATACTGCAATCACAAAAACAGAGGTAAGTGCAGCTAACGAGCAGTCAACAACCTTCCCCTACGTTTTCCTCGTAGGTTCAATTGTTATGATTATCGGTATGCTGGTTGTTCGTATGTTTGTTAAGGAGCCTTCAAGTAAGCTTGAGGTTGAAGCTGCAAGAAGACAGGCAGAAAACGAAAAGGCTCAGCTTAAAGCCGAAAAGGCAGAAAAGAAGGCTGCAAGAAAAGAGCAGAAGCTTTCCAAGGGCGAGAAAAAGAGTCTTATTTCTATGCTTTGCGGATTGTTCTTCCTTTTCTGCGGAACAAATGCAATTACAACCTTCTTTGCACTCTTCGCCGCTGAGGTTCTCGGCAAGTCCACAAGTGAAGCAACAATTATGACAACTCTGTTTGCAGTTTGTTCTGCTGCCGCCGCTATTCCTGCAGGTAAGATGGGCAAGAAGCTTGGCAGAAAGAAAACAATTCTTATCGGTCTTGTAGTATTTATGGCTGTTTTCCTTCTCTATGTATTCACAAGAAGCATGGCAGTTATCTGGATCGCGCTTATCTTCGGCGGATTTGCAAATATGCTTATCACCGTTAATACCCTTCCCCTTGTTCTTGACATCGGCGGTATTGATAAGGTTGGTAAGTCGGATCGTAGCCATGTCGTTC
>JAZSCI010000196.1:0-12447 GCA_045602865.1 Acutalibacteraceae bacterium | reverse complement strand
GCACCGATTTCCTCAGCATTTTTGAAAATATTTACCTTCATTGTAATACCGCCTTTCGGGAAAATTTTACTATATTATATCACATAAAAGAAAAAATAAAAGGAAAATAATTGATTTTTTATAATTTTATTGAAAAATATTTAGAAAAATGCTATAATGCTTGAGCAGAATTGATTATCTGTTAAGTGTTTTTATTGACAGATTTCATTAAGTTCCTTGTAAAGGATACTCGCGAAGCTTTATTGGCAAGAGAAGGTGAGCAGGTGATAAAGAATATTGTTTTTGATATGGGCGGAGTGTTGATCGATCTTGATCTTCAACGCACACTCGATGAGTATTTTGAGCCTGAATATCATTCGCTTATACGAAGCTCGGTTTTTGAAAGCTATGAGTGGAGGTGTCTTGATAAAGGAACGGCACGAACAGAGGATGTTATCCCTACTATTCTCGCAAAGCTTCCCGAAAAGCTTCATCCCCTCATTACTGAAATGATAAACGATTTCTACCCATATATGCCGGCTTTTCCCACTATGTATGATTTCGTTAAACGAATTAAAGATGCAGGGTACGGAGTGTATCTTTTATCTAATGCTTCGGCACGTGTTTTTGACAGGTATTTTGATATTCCTGCTTTGGGGCTTATGGACGGACTTTTTGTTTCGGCTTTACATAAATGTCTTAAGCCTGAAGAAGAAATATACAAGCGTTTTTGTCAGCATTTTGAGCTGAAGCCTGAGGAATGCTTTTTTATTGATGATATGCCTCAGAATATTGAAGGTGCAAGAGCCTTTGGTATGAAGGGCTTTATTTTCAAGGCACCTGACACTACAGAATTGGAAAAAGCACTCTTTGATGAGGGTGTAATTATATAAAAAATCGGAGGATTTTCTATGAAAAAGATAATTTCTATATCTGCAATTGTTATTGCTCTTGCTTTGTTGTTTGTTTCATTTACAGCATGTAACGGCAACAAAGAGGAGGAAACTACAACAGAAGCGCCTGCTTATACAAATTCTGCCTCTATTCAGGATGTGGAATACACTGCAGAGGTTAATGAGACAACAATTGTTATCAGCAGTAATGGCGAGGTTTATCAGACACTTATCCTTCCTGATAACTCAGGCATTCCTTTTGATTACGAATATGCAAAGGAGCATTTTGAGTTCCTTGATATGAACTTTGACGGTAATGCTGATTTTTATATCGCCGCAAACAAAAAAGGTGATGTTATTCAGTACCATTGTTGGCTTTATAATGCGACCACAAAGGAATTTGATTATTCTACAATGCTTTCAACATTGACAAATATCTCAATTGATGCAGAAAATCACAATGTTTTGTCAAGGATAAGCTCAAACGGTGGAGATAAAATTATCTGCTACAAGTGGGTTGATGGCTCACTCAGGGTTGATTCACAGTATACCGTAGGTGATGATTCAATTCCTGAAGAGGTTACTCAGGCTGCGCTGAATAATGTTATCGGACAGAATCAGACTGCATCAAACAGTAAGCCGGTAACACAGAAGGAAACAGATAAGGCTGAGCCTGAAAAGGAAACAACCACCAAAAAGGATAAAGACAACGGCACCAACACTACCACTAAAAAGCCCGACAAGAATCAGGATGAAACAAAGAAGCCTACATCTGCAAATAATGACAAAGAAACAGAGGCACCATCCACTACCAAGGAGAATAAGCCTTTATACACTACAACAACGGCACCTTATAACGGCGGAGTTCTTATTGAAACTGATGTAGATATTGATGAAGGTTGGTTCTAAAAGAGGTGACAGATATGACAGAGAATAAAGAGGTACTTGCGGAAAACAAGGAAGAGACAGTTGCCGCTACAGAGACTGTACAGGAGCAGAAAGCTTCTATGGACTTTAAGTTTTTTAAGTGTTGCTCAGCAACTCTTAAGAGATTATCTCTTCTTACGTTTATTATGAATGTTTTTCTGATTATAGTGGCAACCGCTATCGGACTTGTGCTCATTCCGGTGTATATCGGAGCTGATATGCTTTCACTACTGTTATTACCCGTTGCAACTGTAGTAATTATAGCAATTGTTGTTGCAAGATTGATTTCGGCATTGATTTACGGCTTTGCAGAAATTGTTGAGAAATACGAAAACAAGTGAGCTTTGATTTTTCACAGAATAATATCACTTGCTTGTATATGATAACACATATAATTAACATATAAACATTTTACACTTAATTACATTCTGCTCTTGACAAAATTTGCTTTCAAGAGTAGAATGTTTTTGTATTGGAAAGTGGTGTCACAGATGGCTGGTAGCAAAGATTTTTAACTTGAATTTACTTTACTGAAGATTGTCTGTGTGCTGCTTGAATTTGGTTAAAAATCAGGTTACAGACAATCCGCATTTGTTATGCGTTGAGCATACCAGGTGTCGGATTTTTTGTTTGTATTAACTGATTTCGCAAAGGAGATTTTTTATGATTAATGAGAAAATGCTTGAGTTGGGCAAGAAAAGCTCAGTTATCCGTGAGATATTTGAGTACGGATTAAAAAGAAAGGCAGAAATCGGTGCTGAAAACGTCTATGATTTCAGCCTCGGAAATCCAAGTGTTCCTGCACCTCAGAAGGTTACTGATGTTATGAATAAGCTTATTTCCGAGGTTCCTGCAGAGGTGCTTCACGGCTATACTTCGGGCCCCGGAGATATGATGGTAAGAACTGCCGTTGCTGAAAATATCAGCGAAAGATTCGGCATTGAAGCTTCTTTTTCAAATATCTATATGACCTGCGGAGCAGCTGCTTCTCTCACAGCTACGCTTAATGCTTTAGTTGAGGAAGGGGATGAAATCATTGCTTTTGCACCCTTCTTCCCTGAATACAGAGTTTTCGTAGAAAAGACAGGTGCCGCACTTACTGTTGTTCCCTGCAAGAAAGAGGATTTACAGATTGATTTTGATTTGCTCGAAAGCTCTGTAAATGAGAATACAAAGGCGGTTATTGTTAATTCCCCCAATAATCCCTCGGGTGTTATTATTCCCGAGTCAGACATCAAGAAGCTTGCAGAGCTTCTCGAAAGAAAGCAGAAGGAGTACAATAATACAATTTTCATTATCTCTGATGAGCCTTACAGAGAGCTTGTTTTCACAGGTGAGCCCGTGCCGTATATTCCTTGCTATTACAACAACACAATTGTTTGTTATTCCTACAGTAAGGCATTGTCTTTGCCCGGTGAAAGAATAGGATATATTTTCGTTTCTCCCCGTGGGGCTGAGAGCGGAGATGTTTTTGCAGCTATTTGCGGAGCAGGCAGAGCCCTTGGTTATGTTTGTGCCCCGAGCCTTATGCAATACACAATTGCGCAGTGCCTTAATGACACGGCAGATGTAAGTATTTATGAGAAGAACAGAAAAATTCTTTATGACAATCTTACAGATATAGGTTATAGTGTTATCAAGCCTGACGGAGCCTTTTATATGTTTATTGAGGCTCTTGAGGAGGATGCAAACAAGTTCTGTGAGAAGGCAAGAGAGTATGAGCTTCTTCTTGTTCCAAGTGATAGCTTCGGTATTTCGGGATTTGTAAGAATTTCCTATTGTGTTGACACAAAGCTCATTGAGGATGCTATCCCTTCATTCAGAAAATTATTTGAGGATTATCAGAAATAATATTTTTGAGGTGGTATTGCAATGAAGCTATATATCGGTGCAGATTTAGGTACCTCAGCATTGAAGCTCCTTCTTGTGAATACTGAAGGAGAAATTATAAACAGTGTAACGAAAGAGTATCCTGTATTCTTCCCTGAATCAGGCTGGAGCGAACAGAATCCCGCGGATTGGTGGAGTGCCTTTGTAGAAGGTGTAGCAGAGCTTACGGAGAATGTCTGTAAAAGTGATGTTTCGGGTATTGGTGTTGGTGGTCAGATGCACGGTCTTGTTATACTCGATGAGAATGATAATGTTATAAGACCTGCTATTCTGTGGAACGATGGCAGAACAGCCGAAGAAACCGATTACCTTAATAAAACAGTAGGTGAGTCATTTCTTGCCGGAAATACTGCAAATATTGCCTTTGCAGGTTTTACGGCACCTAAGCTTCTTTGGGTGAAAAATAACGAAAAAGATAATTTTGACAAGATCCAAAAGATTATGCTTCCCAAGGATTATATTAATTACCGCCTTACAGGAAAGCATGTGACAGACTATTCGGACGCATCAGGTATGCTTCTTCTTGATGTAGAGAATAAATGCTGGTCTGATGAAATGCTTAACATTTGTAGTATAAACAAAGAGCAGCTTCCCCGATTACATGAGAGCTATGATAATATCGGTACTCTTTTACCCGATGTTGCAGAGCTTCTGGGGTTAGGTGACAGTGTTTCGGTTTGTGCAGGCGCAGGCGATAATGCCGCTGCAGCAATAGGTACGGGTACAGTAAAGGAAGGGATGTGCAATATTTCCTTAGGTACCTCCGGAACAGTTTTTGTTCCCACATCTGCCTTCAAGCCGTTGTCCAATAATGCCATACATAATTTCTGCCATTCAAACGGCGGATATCATCTTATGGGATGTATTCTTTCTGCCGCATCCTGCAACAAGTGGTTCTGTGATGAGATTCTCGGAACAAAGGATTATTCTGCTGAACAGCAGTCTGTTGAGGATTGCTCGCTTGGTAATAATGATGTTTTCTTTATTCCGTATCTTATGGGTGAGAGAAGTCCCCTTAACGATACCGATGCAAGAGGCGGATTCATAGGAATGAGACTTGACACAAAGCGCTCGGATATGGTTCTTGCGGTGCTTGAGGGTGTTGCCTTTGCCGTAAGGGATAATTTGGAAATCGTAAGAAATGCAGGTGTTTCCGTGGATGGAAGTACACTCTGCGGCGGAGGTGCAAGGTCTCCTTTATGGTGTAAAATTCTTGCAAATGTTCTGAATATCGACATTTCTCTCCCGGTTTCCGAGGAGGGCCCGGGCTTTGGCGGCGCAGTTCTTGCTATGGTAGCCAACGGAGAGTATAAAAGTGTTAGTGAATGTTGCGAGAAATTCACCGCAATAAAATCGGTAATTTCTCCTGATTCCGAAATCGTAGAACGATATAACAGGCGCTATGAGCAGTATCGTAGTATTTATCCTTGCCTCAAGGACTTTTTCAAAAAATATAATTAAGAGGGTGTTTATTATGAATATAAACGAAGCAAAGATTAAAGCGGCGGAGCTTGTCAGCAAAATGACCGCAGAGGAGAAGATGTCTCAGCTTCTCTACAATGCTCCCGCAATCGAAAGATTGGGAATTAATGAATATAACTGGTGGAATGAAGCAGCTCACGGTGTTGCAAGAGCCGGTGTTGCTACCGTATTTCCCCATGCTATCGGATTATCTGCTACATTTAACAGAGAGCTTGTGCACAGTGTTTCGGATGCCGTTTCAACAGAAGCCAGAGCAAAGTACAACAAGAGTGTTGAGTATGGCGACAGAGATATTTTCAAAGGTCTTACATACTGGACACCCAACATCAATATTTTCCGCGATCCTCGTTGGGGCAGAGGTCAGGAGACATACGGTGAGGATCCTTACCTTACTGCAATCTTAGGCTCTGAGTACATCAAAGGCCTTCAGGGTGATGGTGAGTTCTTGAAATCAGCTGCCTGTGCAAAGCATTATGCAGTACATTCAGGTCCTGAGAGAAACAGACATTCCTTCGATGCAATAGCAAATCCTAAGGATATGTGGGAAACATATCTTCCGGCTTTTGAATATGCAGTAAAATCAGGGGTTGCAGGTGTTATGGGTGCTTATAACCGCACAAACGGAGAGCCCTGCTGTGCAAGTAAAGTGCTTATGATGGATATTCTTCGTGAACAATGGGGCTTTGAAGGCTACTATGTTTCCGATTGTGGTGCTATTACGGATATTTCCGAGCATCACCACTATGCAGAGGATATGAAAAACGGTTCCGCTATTGCTCTTAAACGCGGTTGCAACCTTAATTGCGGTGAAGCATACACACATCTTTTAGAAGCTTACGAGGAAGATTTAATTGATGACGCAGATATTACAGAGGCGGCAGAAAGATTGTTTACAATCCGTTATCTGTTAGGTGAATTCGAGGAAGTAAGACCTTATTCTGATATCCCTTACTCAATGCTTGATTGTGATGAATTCAAGGCACTCAATCTTGAGGCAGCAAAGGAGACTCTTGTTCTTCTTGAAAACAAAGATAATTTCTTGCCTTTGAAGGACAAGTCCTTTGCGAAGATTGCTGTTGTAGGTCCGAATGCTATGTCAACAGTAGTTCTTGAAGGTAACTATCACGGTCATGCATCTGAATATGTAACTGTTGCTGACGGTGTCAGAAGAGAATTTATCGACTCAAAGATTATTGTTGCAAGCGGTTCACAGATATTCAGTGAAAAGAGAAACTCCTGGGATGGACACGAATACCTTCTCAGCGAGGGTGTTTCTGCAGCGGCAGAATCCGACCTTACCATTCTTTGTCTTGGTCTTAATAGAAATATTGAGGGCGAGGATACCGGTTATGACAACGATTTCTCTGATTATGGTGACAAGAAGACTCTTTACTTACCTAAGACACAGATGAAATTAGCAGAGGCTGTTTGTGATGCATGTGATAATGTTGTGGTAGTTGTTATGTGCGGTAGCGCTGTTGATATGGGAGAAAAGGTAAGGAATAAGGCAAAAGCAATAATCCAGGGCTGGTATCCCGGTTCATTGGGTGGTCTGGCAATTGCAAAGCTTCTTAAGGGTGAGTTCTCTCCCAGTGCAAAGCTTCCCGTTACCTTCTATTATGAAGAGGCAGGTCTTCCTGATTTTGAAGATTACAATATGCAGGGAAGAACATACCGTTTTATGGATTCTGAGCCTCTTTATCCCTTCGGCTTTGGCTTGAGCTACAGTGCCTTTGAATACAAGAATGCACATATCAAGAATGTGGATGATAGCAGAATTTGCGTTGAGGTTACTGTGAAGAATACAGGTGACTATACCGCAAAGGAAAAGGTTCAGGTTTACGGTAAGTATTCGGATAGCCGTACATCAACACCCAATTTCCAGCTTTGCGGTTTCGAGGCAATAGGGCTTGCTTCCGGTGAGGAAAAGACAGTAGCTCTTGAAATTGACCGATATTGGCTCAGCGCCGTTCTTGAAAACGGTGACAGAGTCACACCCGATGGAGAAATCAAGCTTTATGTGGGTGGTCATCAGCCTGACACAAGAAGTAACGCCCTTTGCGGATACAAATGTATTGAATTATCATTAAACTGAAAAATAATACCCCTGACAATTCGTTGAATTGTCAGGGGCTATTTGATGTTATATTTCAACTGCTATTGTTTCATTTCCTTTTTGATGAGCTCTGTTATACCGGGAGTTACACAATCTGCAAGAGCCTTTATTGAATCAACGCCGTTTTCCATGGCGTACGAGCGAAATTCGGCTATCATATCTTTGTCGTTAATATTGTCACCTACTGTGATAACATCGCTTTTTGTGGCGTTTAAAAGCTTAATAAGGATATATAAGCCCTTTGCCTTGTTTACATCTGAACTGACAATATCAATACATTGACCGTTCTGGAGGGGATTAAGACAATGAGAAAATTTTTCCTTGATTCCTGCAGTGACCTTTTCGGCTTCCTCAAAGGTAGGAAGCATGGTGCTTATCTGGTTGAAATACTCAATGTGAGGAAAATTATCAAGCGTATAGTCTTCGCTTCCGCGCTCACAACAATCCTTTGAATACACTCTTACAGAATTGTTGTTATCAATATTTCCCCAGGGACAACCGGATTCAATCAGAAAGCTTATAAGAGGGTAGGCGATAGAGCCGTCGCAACGAATGTCGCTGACAATTTCTCCGTCAGGAGTGAGTATTACCGCTCCGTTGTCGGCAAGAAGATAGTCACATTCAAAATTACCTTTATCGTATATCCGTTTTACATCTTTTATTCCTCTGCCGCTTATAAGAGCAAATATGTTACCTGCTTTACGCCAGGCGGCAATTGCTTCCTTTTTAGCATCATCAATTCCGTTGTGGTTAAGAGTGCCATCGTAATCACTTGCAAGGATTTTCATAATAAACTACTTTCGTAAGAATTTTTTTCTATATTTGAAATCAAAATTCGGAGAATGGTGTGGAAATGCTGCTTAATCTGAAATTAACTGCTTCCCGTGATCTGTTATAGCGGTATATACTGAAAGCAAGTCCTAAACCTACATAAAGGCAAAGTGTACTTGAACCGCCTGCGCTGAAGAAGGGGAGGGTGATTCCGATAACGGGAAGCACCATAAGACACATACCTACATTGATAACTACCTGTGCCGCAATCATTGTTGCAAGTCCGTAGCATGCAAGCTGAGTTGAAAATTCACGGGAATTTTTTCCTACGCTTATAATTTTAAGACATATAAGGAAGAGTAGGAGAAGGGCTGTTAAGCAACCCACAAAACCTAATTCCTCACCGATAACCGAAAAAATCATATCGTTTTCACTTTCGGGAACAATTCCATTCTGTGTATAAGGCCCCTTAAACAAACCTCTTCCGAAGAAGCCGCCGGAGCCTAAGGCGTTCATACCCATAGTTTGCTGATAGCTTTCATCTGCAAATTCCTCCGGTCTGAATAATGCAAGAAAACGATTTCTCTGGTAATTATCAAAAACATAGAGCCAGATGAGAGGGGATGCGGCAACTGCAAGAATGGATCCGCAGGCAAAAAAACCGAAATGAAGACCTGCAAAATACAGCATGGCAATTGTCATAAACACAAATACAAGAGCAGAGCCCATATCACCTGTAAGTACAACAAGTCCGATAGGAACGAGAGCGTGTATGCCGAGAAGTAAAATGGATTTTGGTTTGTTGATTGTATCTCTGCAGAGCTCAAGATGCATTGAGTATGTTATAATGTATCCGATTTTTACAAGCTCGGATGGTTGGAAGTAAACTGAACCGAATTGAAGCCAGGATTTAGCGTCAGGACGGGATTCGGGAGCAACACCGAAAATAAGTGTTATTAACATTAATCCTACGCAGAAAACACCTATTATAGGCCATAGCTTCATAATAAGCTCATAATCTATTGCCGATATAATCAAACAAGCAATAATACCTAAAACCGCAGCGATAATCATAACGGATGCATCACGGTAAATAGCCTCTCCATCCTCTAACAACCACCTTGTTGAGCTGTGTACCATTATAACACCGAATACAGAAGCTACAGTTATAAGCAATAAAAGAATTTTATCGGTCTCGTTTATGAAACGTTTTGTAAGTGAAAAATATTTTTTCAAGGCTTTTCCCCCTTGATTTTATTAAGTAATATTGATATTATACATATAATGAAATTTTATTTCAAGAGATTTATATAAAAGAGGCATTTATGATTGAAATTGTTGCAAATTCTCCTGCACAGACTGAATTGTACGGAGAAAAATTAGGTGCAAGCCTTAAAGGCGGAGAAATAATAGCCTATTTTGGCGGTCTTGGTATGGGGAAAACACGCTTTACCTCAGGTCTTGCCCGTGGAATGGGCTTGAACGCAGATGTATCAAGTCCCACATTCTCACTTGTAAATGAGTATAGCGGTGATATTACCCTATGTCATTTTGATATGTACAGAATATCTTCCTTTGAGGATTTGTGTACTACGGGATTTTTTGATTATATCGATAATGGTTGTGTTCTTGCTATTGAGTGGAGCGAAAATATTGAAAATGTCCTTCCCGAGGAAAAGCTTATCCGTATTGATTTTCAGCGAGGCGAGGATGATAACAGTAGAATTATTAGAATGAGTGGTGAATCGGAATATGAAGCTTCTTGGGGTTGACAGTACAGCTACTGCCGCGAGTGTTGCAGTAATGAGTGATGGAAAGCTTCTTGCTGTTAATTTCTCAAATACAGGTCTTACACACAGTCAGACACTTCTGAAAATGGTGGACGATTCCCTTTCTACGGCATGTATGAAAATCAGTGATATTGATGCATTTGCGGTATCTGTGGGGCCGGGCTCTTTTACCGGTGTAAGAATAGGCACCTCTCTTGTTAAGGGTATGGCGCAGCCTCTTGGAAAGAAATGTGTTTCCGTTTCAACCCTTGAAGCTATTGCAAAGCCCCTTGAAAATACGGGTGTATATGCAGTTTCTGTTATGGATGCAAGATGTAACCAGGTTTATACCGCGCAGTTCGATTGTGAAGAAGGCTTGAAGCGGATGACTGAGGATGAGGCAATAAGCATTTCCGACTTAACAGAGAGCCTGAAGACTATTGATAAAAAAATTGTGCTTATCGGTGACGGTGCCCGTCTTTGCTTTGATAAAATGAAAGATGATATCCCTGCAATTACAATAGCTCCTCTTAATATCAGATATCAGAGTGCGGCTTCAGTTGCTTTGATAGCCGATGAAAAAATAAATTCTCAGGAGGAGTGCCTTGTTGAGGCGGCACAACTTCTTCCCGATTATCTCAGGCTTTCTCAAGCTGAGAGAGAATTAAAAAAGAAAAACGAAAAATAAAGTTCAAAAGGAGAATTATTATGATAGTTATTGCATCTGACCACGCAGGTTATCCTCTCAAAGAGGAAATCAAGGCTTTTCTTTCGGAAAAGAATATTGAATTTATTGATTGCGGTACAGATTCCGCAGCATCCGTAGATTATGCTAAATTTGCACAGACTGCTTGTCTTAAGGTTACAAGCGGTGAGGCGGATAAGGCTATCCTTTGTTGTGGCACAGGAGTAGGTATATCTATGGCTGCCAACAAGGTTAAGGGTATCAGAGCCGCTTGTTGCTCTGATTATTTCAGCGCCAAGTACACAAGACTTCACAATGATGCCAATGCACTTTGCCTCGGTGCCCGTGTTATTGGTGCAGGTGCAGCTTGTGAGCTTGTTGAAGTTTTCATTAATACCGAATTTGAGGGCGGTCGCCACCAGCGCAGAGTTGACCAGATTACTGCAATTGAAAACGGGGAGCTTCTTTGATTAGGACTAAACGCTCAAAAAAACTGAAAAGAGTAATGCTGGTGTGCTTTTTGAGTATAGCCTTTCTTTTGTTTTTTGGTAATGAGCTTTATGCGAGTAACTTCCTTCTGGATACAGATAATATTTCTTTTAAATCAGATAAGCTTGATGAAAGCTTTGATGGTTATAAAATAGCTCATTTATCCGATTTTCATAACTGTACCAACGAGAAAATAGTTGATGAAATTTTCCGACAGCTGGAGCTTCAAAAGCCTGATGTCATATTTATTACAGGTGATATTGTTGATCGTAATGTAACGGATTACAATATCAGCCTTAAATTTGCAAAGAAGCTGCTTGAATTTGCTCCGGTGTATTATGTTATCGGCAATCACGAAAAATATCTGTACAGTAATGCTACGGAAGGCATTACGACATTCTGGGATAATCTCCGCCTTGCAGGTGTAACTGTTCTTTTAAACGAATATTGTGAGCTTTCAACTGAAACAGGACAAACAATCAAGCTTTTCGGGATAGTTGATCAGAGCTTTTATTATGCGAGGAATGACCTTGTGTACATCGGAACAAGAAAAATGTGTTCGGAGTTTCCGCTGAATGAAAATGATTTTAATATTCTTCTGGCACATCATCCCGAACAGTTGGAATATTATGCAGAATATGATTTTGATCTTGTCTTTTCAGGACACGCACACGGAGGGCAATTCCGCTTCTTTGGTATCGGCGCTATCGCTCCTGATCAGGGCATCTTTCCAAAATATACAAGCGGTGAATATTCCTGTAATAATACAAAAATGATTGTGAGCAGGGGAATAGGAAACAGTACATTTCCTTTCAGATTGTTTAACAAATCTCACATTATTTTTCTGACTTTAGAAACTGAATAATAAATACAAGATAATGAGGTGGCAGATTTTTCTGCCACCTCATTATTTAACGAGCCGCAAACTATTCGTTTGCGGCTCGTTTGTTGGTTTGGTTTTTATTAATTACTTTGATAATGCCTGATTAAGCCAGACAGTAGCAATATCGAGGGCTGCCCAAAGTCCGTTTTTCTCAGCAGACTTAACGGTTGCCTCAATAGGATTGAGTGTAGGGTCAGTTTTTGTGAGATAAATACCAACCTTATCAGCAATGCTTACACCGTGAACTTCACGAGAGGACAGAATGCTGAATACTATAATGTGGCTGTCGGACATATTACCATAGTAAATTGTGTCTCCGTTACGAACAAGAGGTTTACCCTTGTAGGTAAGGAAGCTGGTTTGTTTTTCGGACATAGCTGATACTCCTTTTAGTGTTTAACATATGCATTGAGAAGTGCCTGCAAAAGCTCATCTCTGTCAATTTTGCGGATAAGACTTCTTGCATTGTTGTGAGTTGTTATATAAGTAGGGTCCTCAGATAAAATATAACCCACAAGCTGATTGATGGAGTTGTAGCCTTTTTCCTCTAATGCATCATAAAC
>JAZSCI010000195.1:0-5847 GCA_045602865.1 Acutalibacteraceae bacterium | reverse complement strand
TGATACCATTAATTTTATTACCTGAAGCAATCTTTGTCAATACAAGTCGAAACGAAAGATCTGATCGCAGACTTTCACGGTTACTTCGTTTGTTCCCGATACACCCTATTGCCCTATTTTCTCTTTCATGATATAATATTTTTATTAACAACACACTCTTTTAAGAATAATACCAAGGAGAATAATATGGCAGACAGTATATACAAGGCTATCCGCAAGGAGCACGATATGACACGTGATGAGGTGTGCGATTCAGCAGTAAAGCTTGACAAGCCTCTTCAACCGGAAAGGCTTGAGAGAATTGAAAACGGAAAGCTTGAAATTCATCCCGAAGAGGTAATGCTTCTTTCGGAGATTTATGCAGAGCCTACCCTTTGCAATCACTACTGCTCAACGGAGTGCCCTATAGGGCAGAAATATGTTCCCGAAATCAAGGTAAAGGATCTGACACAGATTGTTCTTGAAATGCTCTCTTCTCTCAACTCTATGAAAAAGAGTCAGGAGCGCCTGATTGAGATTACCGCTGACGGTATTATTGAGGATGATGAAATTCAGGACTTTGTTTTCATACAGAAGGAGCTTGAGCGAATTTCTATTACTGTGGAAACCTTGCAGCTTTGGGTTGAGCAGATGCTCGCAGAAAACAAAATTGACAAAGAGAAGTACACAAGGCTTATAAGTGAATAAAATATATATGAAGGGTGTTCGGGTGACTATCCGAACACTTTTTGCATTATTTGTAAATTCCTGCCATACAAATTTGCACTTGTTGTAATTCAAAATTCTGATTTCGGATGTTATTATGTAGTCACAACAAATAAAAAAACAAATAACATAATATAAGGAGTGACATAAATGCCGCCTCGACAAAGAATTTTAACAATCAGGCTGACAGAAAAAATCAGCAAAAATCCTGAATATGCAAAAAAAGTCGGGATTGAGACAAAAATCAAGATAACAAACGGAGGAAAGCGAAATGACAAAAATTCATAGCTCTTACAATCCAATTGAGGTTGAGTTTCGTGATGTTTCTGACAATCACGGCTTTACCGATATAAATACCGAAAAGGAAATCACCGTGAAAAAGCCTGTGCTCAGGATTGTAGTTGCCGCCTTGCAGAACAAGGCAAGGACTATAATCGGTAATCGCACAAGTGCCGCTGAGCTTGTAACAAGGGCATTGACCTTCTGCAAAAAGCTTGGCAATATTTCCTTCCTTAAAAAGTGGTTTCTGGATGTTCCCAAGCTCTGTGATATGCTCATAGATACTATAAACGGAGTTTACAAAAACATCCCCTACTCATCCCTTGTAATGGTTGTTACGGCTATCATCTACACCGTAAGTCCCGTTGATATCTTATGCGACACAATCCCTGTTCTCGGTGTTCTGGATGATGCGGCATTACTCAACATAGTTCTCAAAACAATAAAAAATGATTTAGAAAGCTACACAACCTGGAAAGAATCCAATGATGGTGTAGCCTGAAAGGAGCAATACCAATGTTTGAAACAATATTCGAAATCGCAGTTACAATCTTATTTGTATGGATTTTCTTCAAGGCGTTGAAAATCACCTTCAGAATAGCCTGGGGTGTTACGAAAATCATAGCACTTGTTCTGTTTATAATCGCACTCCCCGCTTTAATTGTCTGTCTGCTGACAGGCGGCACGGTGCTTCTTCTGCCGTTAGGTCTTGTGGCAATAGCATTCGGACTTGTTAAGTGCTGTGGCGGATGATTGACAGAAAACCCAGACAAAGATATTATAAGAATACATTAATTTAACCGAAAGCCAAAAGGAGGTTCATAATGAACGAAAAGTCAATAAGGTGTCCTAAAGGTCCTGCGGTAATATTCCTTATAAATGCCATTTCCAATTTCTCAGTAATACTCAATTCAGGATTATTGGCAGGACTTCTGGATAATATGGCAGAATTACCCACTCAGGCAATAATCAGATTAGCCTTTATGGGTATAGTCAACCTGTTTATGAGCATTGTGCTTTTCTCAAAAAGCTACAACAATCTACTGTTAGCCGGTACGGGAGCGCTTATGTTGCCCTACGTTTCCACCCTATTCCGTGGCGTTTCTCCCGGACTGATAGTTAATATAATATTCTATCTGCTACTGATGTTATTCACTTACATTATGGTGAATATGACCGAAACATACACAAGGAAAAAGGCTGTAAAGGTTCGTTTCATTATTCCGACTTTCCAGTTTGTTCTCATACTTATTTCCACCATTCAGAGTATTCAGAATTACTATGAAAGCTTTTTATATGCTGCAAGTGAACATCCCGACACAGTTGTAAATATGGTAGCATTTTTATTGCCGGCGATAACATCATCAATTATTGGTTTTCTGCCTGTACTATGCTATATCTGGCTCGTGAATTGGCTTGCTGACCCAAAGAAAAAGTAAAGCATCAAACAAAAGCACCCACTTACTGATTTGTTTCGGTAAGTGGGTGCTTTTCATCACACAAACATACTCATATATTTATCATAGCTTTCGCTTCTTACTATGCATTTTTGTGCATCAATAGCAGGCTTATTTACTCTTTGATAGAGAATATTTATTTTTCTTGCCTTCTTGATTTCCAAATCATTCGCCCTCTGCTCATTACGAAGAGCTTTGATTTCTTTTTCCAGCTCATCAAGGCTTTCCTTATTTTCTTTTGCTGACTTGATTCTCTTCTGCACCCGAGATATTTCCGTTGTCAGCCTATCAGAGGTACTGAAAAGCTCTGTAAATATACTGCTGTCAAAGGCTTCTGCCTCTTTGTATTTGGGGCTCGCAAGAGTTTTTTCTGCTATTCTAAAATCCCTTACAGATGAAATCATTTTACTGCGGAATTCCTTTTCCTCTGTAGTAGATTTCGGTAATGCCTTCATTTTAGCCAAGGCTTTCTGCACATCTATTCTATCCTTTGAGGATAGAATCTGTCGCGAATGCGCCAGTTCAAATTTTCCTTGTGGGGTATTGAAATAGTTCAGCTCATTCAATATGATTTTACCTATTTCTATCTGCTCATTGTATTGGCGGATACGCTTCTTCTCCGCCTTAGTCATCCCCTTACCGATTGCGAGGGGTTGTTCATTTGCATACTCCTTAGCTTTTAATATAATTCCTGCCACCTCTATTTCCTGCTCCTTGGTGGCGACTGAGTTCATAACATCCTCAAAATATGCTCTTATTCTGAGAACATTTACCATCGCCTTCTGTCTGGTTTCCGTAAGGTCATAGAATAAGAAAGGAATCACATTAAGGGTAGCACCTATAACAGATGCAATAATAAGCACCGAGCAAATTGATCTGAAAAACTCCGTATTATAAAGCACACTCACACCTGATTTTTCATCAATATGACTCCAACCGCCTACAAGCTGTGCCCACCAGGCGCCGCTGGCGCCTATACTTTTAAAGGTCTGGTATTCTTTTTCAGGATTAATGCTCACCCTCATAAAATCACCCTTTTTTATGATGATAAAATAGTACCATTTATTCCGACCTTTTACAACGATTTATCTGCATTAAAAATAATAAAGCATCATACATAATTAAAAACCGGAAATTTCTCAGAAAACTCCTGTAAAATGTTGATTTTCACATTATTCGGATGATATAATTTCATTATCAGTAAATTTATAAAAGGTGGCAAGGATTATGAAGCTTAAACCTGATTATGTAAACATGGAAGAATTTGAATTTTACTGTAATGATATTGAGCATGAATACACACAATGTATTGATGAGGGGCTTGATATCTCTGCCTACAAGTGTATTTTTGATACAGTAAAAACACTTCCTAAAAATGAAATCAGAAAAAAATTTACAGATGTGCTTTTTGAAGCCGCTTCTTCTGCGACTCTTCGTGATGATTATAAATTTATCGAGCCTTCGCAGCTCGAGGAAATAAAGCTTCTCCGAAAAGAGCATATTTTCACCGAAAAAGAGCCTTCCGAAAATGAACTGAAGGAGAAAATTGCAGGTGCCTGGCTTGGCAGAGTATGCGGTTGTCTTCTTGGCAAGCCTGTAGAAGGTATACGCACAGAGGAATTTATTCCTCTTCTGAGGGGATCGGGAAATTATCCCCTTCACAGATATATCCTTACAACTGATATTACTGAGGAAATGTATAATACATACAATTTCTATCTTAAGGACAAATGCTACGCAGATACAGTTCACGGTATGCCTGTGGATGATGACACAAACTATGTTGTCTTAGCCCAAAAAATCATAGAGCTCTACGGCAGAAATTTTGAGCCACACCATATTGCAAAAGCCTGGATTAAATACCAGAGCAGAGAGTCGTACTTCACTGCAGAGAGAGTAGCCTTCGATAATTTTATCAAGGGTTATGCGCCCCCGGCTTCCGCTATTTACAAAAATCCTTACAGAGAATGGATCGGCGCACAAATACGCGGTGATTATTTCGGCTACATCAATCCCGGCAACCCTGAAAAAGCTGCTGAAATGGCTTTCCGCGATGCTTCCGTATCACACATAAAAAACGGCATTTACGGAGAAATGTGGGCTTCTGCTATGATCTCCTGTGCGGCTGTAACTGACAATATTGAGGATATAATCCGTGGCGGACTTTCACAAATCCCCCACACCTCTCGACTTTATGAAGCAATCACCTGCATTATTTCAATGTACAAAAGCGGAAAAAGCTATGATGATTGTGTTGCTGAAATTCACAGCCGCTATGATGAGCACACAAGCTACGGCTGGTGTCATACCATTCCTAATGCTATGATTGTTGCAGCCGCCCTTCTCTATGGGGAGGGTGATTTCGGCCAATCAATTTGTATGGCTGTGCAGCCTGCCTTTGACACAGATTGTAACGGTGCTACCGTAGGCTCTGTTATAGGTATGAGAAACGGAAAATCAGCCATTGGCGAGGAATGGACAAAGCCTGTAGAAAACACCATTCACACATCAATTCTCGGTGTAGGTACAGTGAAAATATCGGATATGGTTGAAAAGACAATAAAACATCTGACCTGATTCACCGCTAACAGCAACAAAGCCCCACTGCTTCACCTTTTAAGCAGTGGGGCTTTATATTGCAATAGTCAATTCATAAGACTTCTGTTGACAACATTCTGATAAGAAACAGGTGTTATTTCTTCAGAATCGTAACCATTTGCTGCGTATATTTCGTTTTCGGTAGGCTCCTTGAAGCCTGCTGAATACAGATAAGCCTCGGAAGCATCCATAACATCACATACGCTGTCTCCGTTAAGGTCACCCTCTACAATCAATGTGAAATCACCGATATCGTTTCCTTCGCTATCAAGAACAGTAATAACCGTTCCTGTTCCGTAAAGCTGAACATCTCCGTGAATATAGCTGGGAGCCGCCACTACAGTTATTCCTTCTGCAACACCTATAAGCTCGCCAATATCCTTGCTATTGCTGATACGGGTGTATACCACGAGATTATCATAGTCGATCCGTGTTTGCTCGGTTTGAGTAATATCTACCAGAACATAATCTATTCCCTTGGAAACCGCATATTCATGAACTGCGCTTCCGCTTGTACAGTAAATAGTACCTGTAAAGCCGTAGAAGGCATTAGAGCCTATTGTGGTAACACTTGCGGGAATAAATATTTTCTCAAGTGCAGTACATCTCATAAACGCAAGGGAGCCGATTTCCGTTATTCCTTCAGAAATTCTGACTGAAACAACAGTATTATTATCCTTGAAACAGCCCGTAGCAATGGTGCTTATTACGCCACACTTATATTCATACGGAATCACTACCCGATTATTTTTTCCGGTATAGGAAACAAGCTTGTAACAATCACTATTTTCAAAGCTTGTAATCGTAA
>JAZSCI010000194.1:0-2754 GCA_045602865.1 Acutalibacteraceae bacterium | reverse complement strand
CTTACTTACGATATTATGAGATATACCGTAGGATATCAGGCAGTGCGGGGAATAAATATTTTTAACCCCTTTAATTTCCCCCTTGGCAGAAAAGGTCAGCTTCTTGCCCAGGAGCTACCGATTTTTACAGAAAATCAGGTTTACTATAGATATCTCGGTCAGTTCAACAGCTACACGGAAAGATTATCATATATAGCATCTCTTGGAGAGCGTGCTTGCGAAACCGCCCTTTATTATCCTGTTTGTGATTTTCAGGGCGGACTGAAGGCACGGCTTTTGGAAAAAGAGTTCAATTCTCTTGGCAACGCACTTGAAGAAATGATGGTGGATTTTGATATAATCGATGATGATGTTATACAGAGTGCTCAAATCACCGTTGATGGCGCTATACACATTGGCATAGCCAAATATAAAACCATTATCCTTCCGGAGGATGCTTACATACCCGAGTCTACTCAGAAAGCATTGAATAGCTTTGCAGAATGTGGCGGAAGGGTTACACATAAGCTTACCAATCTTTCTTCCGTAATCAAGGTTGAAGGGGTGGGCTTGCGTGCGTTGCACAGAAAGGCGGAGAATGCGGATGTTTTCTGCTTGTTCAGGGAAGCGGGCGAGAGCGAGGATTACAAGATTTACTTGCCCTCATCAAAAGGCTATCTGCTTGATCCGGAAAATGGGGAGCTGCAGTATTTGAAAGCCGAAAACTGCATTCTCAGGCTTTCTCTTGCCGTAGGTGAAACGGCGGTAATATTAATTACGGATGAAGCTCTCAGTGCAGATAATAAAAAAGAATTAAAAACAAAAATTGACCTTCAGAAGGACTTTGTGTTCAGTAAGGATACCGAACTTCTTTGTAACGAAATCGGCTTTGAAAGCATCAGGCATTCTGACAAAGCAGTGCCGATAAAGTTGGGCGACTGGTCCTGTTTAATCGGTAGTGCTTATTCGGGTAGCGGTGTTTATGAAACACGCTTCCCACTCCATGATGAAAAGATAGGAAGAATTGGCGAAATCGACCTTGGTGATGTGCATTTTGCGGCATCTGTATATCTCAATGACCAATTTTTAGGCGTATCTCTGATGCCGCCGTACAAACTGAAAATCCCTGAAGGTGTGCTTAGAAAAAACAACACGCTTAAAGTGATTGTAACTAACACATCAGCTAATTGGTACTTACACACCGATTATTTTGATAAGTGGAAAACAGAAGAATTATCTCCCTATTTTGAAGGGGAAAAGGATTTCGGAAAAGATTATGTATCAGGCGGGCTTTACGGACCTGTTGTGATATATACAGAATAAATTTAATTTCTATGTGGTGATACTATGATAAGCTTTAAACAAAATAACGAAATTACATACGATGATAAAGAATTAATGGAGGAAAATACCTTTATAGGAGCAGAAATGGAAAATTCTCCCATTCCGATTTTCGGCAAGATAAAGGATAAGCTTCCTCAACCTGTATGGGATAATCACAATGATTATATTGATTGCTATTGGAAGGTATGGGAGATAGCATTTAAAAATCTCTATCAGCCTAAAGAGAATACAGGCTTTGTCACAAACTACATTGATGCTGCATTTAACGGTTGCATTTTTATGTGGGACTCTGCGTTTATGCTTATGTTCGGAAAATATGCCGATAGAATTTTCAAATTCCAGAAAACCCTTGATAATTTCTATTCTCATCAACATGTTGACGGGTTTATCTGCCGTCAGATTGAAGAGGAAACAGGTAACGATGTTTTTGCCCGTCACGATCCTGCATCAACCGGTCCTGAGGTTATGACCTGGTGCGAATGGGAGTATTACCTGAATTTTGGTGATAAAGAAAGATTGGCAAGAGTCTTTCCTTGCCTTGTGGCATACCACCAGTGGATGCAGGAGCATTTCACCTGGCGTGACGGTACATATTTTTCATCGGGCTATGGCTGCGGAATGGATAACTGCCCGAGACTTGATGAAAAATACCACGTTTGCTATAGCCATGGTCATATGGTGTGGGTAGATGCTTGTATGCAGGAGCTTAATGCTTGTAATCTGCTTATAAAAATGGCAAAGGAATTGGGCAGAGAGGAGTTTATACCTGAGCTCCGACAGGAAAGTGAGCACCTCTTTAAGGTTATAAATGAAAAGCTTTGGGATGAAAAAACACAGTTTTATTATGACCTCAGAAATGATGATACCTTCAATGGGGTTAAGCATATAGGCGCCTTCTGGGCACTTCTTGCAAGGTGTGTTCCCGAAAGCAGAAAAGAAAGCTTTATTGCCCACCTCAATAATGAAAATGAATTCAAAACTGAACACAGAGTTCCGACTCTTTCAAAGGACCATCCCGAATATAACTATAAAGGTGGTTATTGGTGCGGCTCTGTATGGGCACCGACTAACTATATGGTTTTGAAGGGGCTTGATGCCTATGAAAAATATGACCTTTCCTATGAAATTGCTTGCTCTCATCTTGATGCAGTTGTAAGTGTGTTTAAAGACACGGGAACAGTTTTTGAAAATTACTCACCTGAAAAAATTGATGGTAAGTTTATGAGAGGCAGCTCATCTTTGCCTGATTTTGTCGGTTGGACAGGTATTATCCCGATTTCGATTATGTTTGAATATGTTTTCGGTATTAAGCCTGACGCTGCAAACAACAAAATCACATGGCACATTAATCTTCTTGATAAACACGGAATTGAGAAATACCCCTTTGGCACAGAGGGTGAATTAACCCTTATCTAAGTCGGAGGCCAAGCG
>JAZSCI010000193.1:0-3192 GCA_045602865.1 Acutalibacteraceae bacterium | reverse complement strand
TTGTCGTCTTGCTGCCGCAAATCAGAATAAACAGCTTTGCATTTTCGGAACAGCTCCTTCAATGGACGGTTTCGCGTCTTACAGCTCACCTATTGTTAATAATGGCTTCAAGGAGAGCTTTCCTGCAAAGAGTCCCGAGGTTATTATCGGTGATACCAAAATACTTGCAAATGCACCTACATATCTTAAATCATCGGGCTTTGGTGATATGATAGCAAAATATATAGGTCTTGTTGACTGGCAGGTATCAGCACTCCTTACCGGGGAATATTATTGTCCCAAGGTAGCAAAGCTTACCCGTGACGCCGTTGACATTCTCATGGGAATGGCAGATAAGGTAACTGTCAATGATGAGACCACCGCAGGCAGAATATTTGAAGCACTTCTTATGACGGGAATCGGAATGAGCTTTACACAGAATTCACGCCCCGCAAGCGGAAGTGAGCATATTGTATCCCACCTTCTTGAATGTGTTGAGCTTCGTGACGGTATTATCCCCAACTACCACGGAGAGGATGTGGGTGTTGCAACGCTTGAAATGTTAAAACTCTATAACAACCTTGCAGACCGTGAAAGCATCAAGGGCGTGAGAGAAAACGTGGATTGGGATGATATTTATGCTTTCTACGGTTCAATGGCAGACGATGTGAGAAGACTTAATACTCCGGATACAATCACCGATTCGGTTGACCCCGCAAAGCTTGAGTCCGAGTGGCAGAAGATACGTGACATTATTCACGGTGTACCTTCATATGAGACCTGTCTTGATGCAATGAAGAAAGCAGGATGTAAGATAACAGTACAGGACATAGGCAAGGATGAAAAGCTCTTCCGTGATTGCGTGAAGTATTCACCTTATATGCGCCGTCGTCTGACACTTCTCAGAATGGTTGATATGATAGAATAACAATAAAAAGCGTAAATTGAATTATTCAATTTACGCTCAGACTGTCGAAAAACGCTCATCTTGCTTTCGCTTGATGAGCGTTTTTTGTGTTGAAACAAGAAAGAATGAAAGAAAAGTAAAAATTGAGTTAAATAATCAAGGGATTCAAAGTGGAGATTGTCTCTCCACTTTCTCTTTGCGAACTTTTTAAGGTTCATGGCAGCAAATTTAAGCCTTACCCAATTCGAAACCTGGGCGAGACCTCTGTAATGTGTATAACGCATAGCGTGTTTTTCTTTAGCATCTGCAAAGACTCGTTCTATTGTTTCTTTGCGTTGTTTGTACAAGTCTGCATATTTAGGCGTATACCTTGCATCATCTGCGAGTTCCTCGTAGTCTTTCCAAATATGTCTTTGTACAACCTTTACGCAATCTTTAGAGTGAGTGCAAAGCTCTCTTGTGGGGCAATTCTTGCATATTTCGGGATTGCTTTTGTACTCCCTGTATCCGTCTTTGTTGGTGGTACAATATTCAAGTGTATGATATTCAGGGCAGATAATACAATCAAAATGTTCATCATAAACATACTTCCACCATTCGTGTCCGCCTTTCATTGTCATGGGGCTTTTGTATGCTGTGCTAAGTACTCTGTTGTCGTCAAATACCTTTTTGCATATATGAGGAGTTTTGTATGCACTGTCTGCTACTATTGATTCTACTTCAGGAAACTTCTCGACTACTTTATCATACACATCATCAAATGCTACACTGTCATGAACATTGCCGGGAGTTACAACCGTTTCAAGAATATATCCATTTTTGTCGCAAGCTGTATGGGCTTCATATGCAAACTGTCTTTTATGTTCTCCTTTTACAAACAATCCACTTTCAGGATCTGTTGTACTTTTGGTGATTTTCTTCATCTTCTTGCGACGAGCTAATTTCTTTCTTGATGTATTCTTGTCGGGTTTAGATGGCTTTGTCGGTTTATCATTATCGTCGTCAAAAGGTTTTTTGTTATGTTCTTCTCTGTCTGCATTGACTTCTTCCATTAGCTCTTTTGCATATCTTTTTGATGCCACAGGTACTTCTTCCTGTATCTTCTTTTTGTTGTTGGCATTTGCTTTGATATGTGTTCCGTCAATGAATACTGCTGAAGGTGACAAATATCCCGCTTCTGCTATTTCGTTCAATATCCACGCAAATATACTATCTACTGTTTCACTTGTAAATCTATGTTTGAAATTGTAACTAAGTGTAGAAAAATGAGGTGTTTCTTCTGTTAAGCCATATCCAAGGAACCAACGATACGCCATATTTACTTCTACTTCCGATGCTGTTCTTCTTAACGATGGCAATCCATACAAATGCTGAATTAACACCATTTTTACCAACACAACTGGATCTATACTTGGTCTTCCGTTGTCTTCGCTATACAAATCTTCTACCATTTCATAAATTTTGCTGAAATCTATTGCTCCGTCTATTAACCTCAGCAGATGATTCTCAGGTACAAGCTCTTCAAGCCATACCATTTCCATTTGGTCTCTTCCGTTTTGTCCCTTACTCAGCATATCTTTTACCTCACTTCTTTCTACCTCCATTATACCATATTTAATACAAAAAAGCCACTCCTTAGAGTGACTTTTTCGACAGTCTGATGGCAAGACATTTTGTCTTGCCATATTGGTTTTATACGTTATTCAACTATCATATCTTTTACAGCTTCTATAATCGCATCCTCGTCTTTTCCGTTTGCCTGCAATGTAACCGGGTTTGAAATATCAAGGCTGAAAACACCGATGATAGATTTTGCATCAACTGTTCTGCTACCCGAAATAAGGTCTACATCCGAGGTATAGCAGCTCATATTGTTAACAAAGTTTTGTATTTGTACGATAGTATCGAATTTTATATTGACCTTCTTCATTAAAATGCAATCTGTTCCTTAGGGAAGAACTCTGTATGAACGAAGACGGTGTGAAACAAGGCAAGGACGGAATGCTTCGGCATAGTCAGCCTTGCAGTGAAGTCCGTAATACTCTGCAAGAACACGGCACTCCTTGGTGTAGTCAACTCCGTCATGGTCTCTGAGCCAAACTTCCTGAGATTCATGGCAGTGAAGCATTTCAAGCTTCTTCTCATAGAAATCTGTGATATCAACATATTCTGTGGGAGTGAAGTTAATGCCTGCAGCATTTGCCATATAGTAAATGGGAGTGATGTTGTCAATAGCGGGATAATTTGTAATGTAATGAGGAACTGTTGCCATGAAAGCTGCATCGAAAGCAAGCTTTGAAGCTGCA
>JAZSCI010000192.1:0-4538 GCA_045602865.1 Acutalibacteraceae bacterium | reverse complement strand
AAAGAAACACGCTTCTTTTATACATTTCTTACATACAAAAGGAACAGACCTGAGCAGTCTGTTCCCCTGTTCATAGAGCTTTATTTCTGAAAACCAATTCAGATCTTCTGTGCATACTCGAAAAGAGCTGCAGGAAGCTTGTCCTCATCCTCAGAAACAGTGAATACGATATCAATTTCGTTCTCTGTTGAAACCTTGCTGAGCTTAGCGATAAGCTCTACAAACTCATCATAATCTCTGCCTACAATCTTAAATGTAGCATCAACAAAGATCTCTGTAATATCGTGATCCTGTGCAACGATACCGCAAACCATTCCGTAGAATGCATCACAACCCTCTACATCAAATCTCTCTGTTTCGATAAGTCTTGCTTTATGTGTTACTTCGTAAGTAAGTAATGGGGATTTTTCAATACAAACGACTGTACCGTTTGATTTTTCAACAGCCTCGTTAATAAGACCGATAAGTTTTTTTGTTTTGCCTGAGCCTTTGTTACCAATAATGAGTGAAACCATAATGTTTTACCTCCGTTTATTTATTGCCTTTCGGCATTTTTTGAATTTTAGGAAAGTCTTGCTTCCAATTCCTTCCTGTGCTCATCATAGCCGGGCTTACCCAACAATGCGAACATATTTTTCTTGTAGCTTTCTACTCCCGGCTGATCAAAGGGATTTACTCCGAGAATATATCCTGAAACGGCACAAGCCTTTTCAAGGAAATATACAAGATAGCCGAAATCGTACTCGTTCATCTCATCAAGCTCCATAACGATATTGGGAACCTTACCGTCAGTATGAGCAAGAATTG
The DNA here is from genome assembly GCA_045602865.1 of Acutalibacteraceae bacterium. Taxonomy (GTDB): domain Bacteria; phylum Bacillota; class Clostridia; order Oscillospirales; family Acutalibacteraceae; genus DTU089. The sequence continues at coordinate 3,731 of JAZSCI010000192.1, read as the reverse complement.
TTCCGAGGAAAGCCTTACGATTAACATAATCAACTGTCTGTCCTGCAACAAAATTGAAGCCGTCACCATTTTCGGGATCAAGACCTATAACAAGCTCCTGCTTGGGCTTCTTGAAGGTCACAACAGTTTCAAAGAGAATCCTCTCACCCTCCTGGATATACTGTCCGAGGGAATGAAGGTCAGTGGAGAAAACGGCGGATGCAGGGAAAAGTCCCTTGCCGTTCTTTCCTTCGCTTTCGCCATACAACTGCTTGAACCACTCGTTCATAAGAGTGTAGTCAGGCTCATAGGAAACCATCATTTCAACAGCTGCACCTTTACGATAAAGAAGGTTTCTGATTGCCGCGTACTTGTAGCAATCGTTAGAGAAAACATCTCCCTGTGCATAAGCCTCACGGGCATCAGCAGCACCCTTCATCATCATATCGATATCAATACCCGCAACCGCAATAGGAAGAAGACCTACAGCGGTAAGCACGGAATATCTTCCGCCTACATCATCAGGAATAACGTAGGTTTCGTAGCCTTCCCTATCGGAAAGCTCCTTAAGAGTACCGCGTGCCTTGTCGGTTGTGGCATAAATTCTTTTTGCGGCCTCTTCCTTACCATACTTCTTCTCAAGAAGCTCCTTGAATACTCTGAATGCAATAGTAGGCTCTGTGGTAGTGCCTGATTTTGAAATAACATTAACAGAGAAGTCCTTGCCTTCACAAAGAGCAATTGCCTCTGCAAGTGAAGATGAGGAAAGAGTGTTTCCTGCGAAAATAATCTGAGGCTTTTCAAGAAGGTTGCGATTCTGTGATTTACAGAACTCTATAGCAGCTCTTGCACCAAGATAAGAGCCACCGATTCCGATAACAACGAGAACATCGCTGTCATTTCTGATTTTCTGTGCAGCTGCTTTGATACGTGCAAACTCTTCCTTGTCATAGTCAACAGGTAAATCCAACCAACCGAGGAAATCATTACCTGCGCCTGTACGGGAGTTCAACGAATCAACCGCCGCAGACACCTCGGGAGCTATGTTTTCTAAATCCTTGTCATCAACAAAGCCCTCAAGATAACGTGTGATTAATTGTAACGCCAAATGTTTCATCTCCTGAATCTGACTACTGTCCGTTGGTATGTGCAACAGTAGCCTTATTTGCTAATATTCTACAATAAAACATAGTGTTTTTCAATAGAATTTTATTAATTTTACAAAAATTTGTTATTCTGCATATAAATCAACTAAAATTTTTATAAGTCTGTCACGGAATTTTCGGCATTTTCTAATACACAGACATTCTCAAAGCGGTTTTCGTGGATATAAAAGCGATTTATTTTGTTTCTGCGGACAAGTCTCAGACAACAAGCCGTAACCGACAAAAGCAGCATTATAACTACCGCAGATGCGGTAAACATTCTGAACAATTTACTGTATTCTGACAATTTTCACACTTCCTTACTGACTATTCAACAACTCCCCTAAAGCAGTTCCAATGAGATTTGCCGAATACACGGCTTCTTCAAGGGTATTGGCATCTGTGCCGAATTCCAACAACAAGGAGCAGGGAGTAACATCCATATTATATTTTCTGTTACAGAAGAAAACAGGTCTCATAAGCCCCCCGAACAGCTCCTCGGCTTGTTCCTGCAAATCAAGAGCAAAGGCTAAGTTTTGTTGCCAGAATGGAAAATTCTCAACCCCATCACCCTCGCATCCGGTTATAATCATAACCTGAGCCGCCTTATGTTCTTCTATCACAGCCGTAGGCTTACATTTTGTTCCGTTGTCATAATGAATTGCATCCCGATGAACATCAAGGGTTATACGAATCGATGGATACTCCTCAAGAATTTTTTTCACATTAACAAGGGATCGGGAATAAGCCCCGTTATAGCTTTCATCATAAATATTTTTATCGTGTATGACCTTAAAGCCTGCCCTTTCAAGGCTTCTGCACAGCTCCTCTCCTACTCTCACCATATTTTTACGGGAATCCTGGGTACGGGAATTATACTTATCGGAATACCATCCTATATCCAAAAGCTGATACCCCTCTGTTGTATGGGTATGGTATATAAGAATATAGGGCTCATCCCTTGTTATTTCACCGTATTCGCCTTTCTTGTCAATGTATTTTTCAAGATTTATCTCTGTGTTGCTTTTATTTGATACAACAACATTTCCTACACTGATGGTCTGTGAGCTTTTGCCGAATTGCTGTTCGGATATATTACCGCTTTTGGGTAGCTTTTTGAAAAAAGTCTTTGCATCAGCCATAAGAAGACTTATATCCTCGGGAGTTTCCCACTTGTCCGAGGCTTCATATTGTCCTGCGCCGAAGCCGTCAGGAGAAAACACCTTGTGAACAACCTTGTTTTCACTATAAACCGGTCGTTCATCAACAACACTGACATTGGATTTTATCCCTTTAAAAAGATTGTAGTAATTTTCCGCCAAAAGAGCTACCGCATCGCCACTGTTAGCAGTAAGAATTATCATAGCTGCACATATAACAAAACAACAAAGTCCTCTCATATCACCACAACCTTTCCGTAATATTTACAGAATATTTTATGATGAAGGACATTGGTTTATTACATCAACGCATATAGCTCCTCTGCAGTGAATTCAGGCTGCAGTGCGCAGTTCAATGCAAGAGCAAGAAGATAGGAAGCATTTTTTATTATCAAGTCTATATCCTTGGGCGCTACAATCATTCCGTTGGCTTTTTCAGATGCAATACCACGAAGAGCCTCGGGCTTTTTGCCTGATATTTCTGCGCTCAGAGACAAGGCATCAACCACAGTAGGAACACCTACCGCAATTACCGGCACGCCAATAAAGCTTTCATCTATTCTTTGTCTTGTATTGCCGATTCCGGAGCCCGGAGAAATACCCGTATCCGACATCTGAACGGTTGTTCCGAGTCTGTCTATGCTTCCGGCGGCAAGGGCATCTATGGTAATAACGCAGGATGGCTTGATAACACCGCAAATTGCTTTTATATATTCCGAGGATTCCATTCCCGTCTTTCCGAGAACATCAACAGATATACTGGAAACAGACCTCAGCTTCCCTTCAAATCCCGCTCTGCGCCTCAGCTCATCATCAATATGCCGTGTTGCAAATACGTGAGAGGCGGTCATAGGTCCCAAAGCATCTGCCGTTATATCTCTGTTACCCACACCTGCAACAAGCACAGTACCCTCACCCTCAGGTATCAATTCGCACAAGCCTTCCCGCAGGGCGCTGAGTCTGCCATCACTTACAGTTGCCGCATCAGCAAAGGATTTCATCTGCACAGTTATATATTTCCCTATACCCTTGTCCAGTTTTTCGGCAGCAGACTCAGTTTCAACATCAATGACAGTTGTTTTACACTCATAATTTTCACGCTCGGTTACCTTTACACCCGACACACGATTACGAAGCATCGCTCTTCTCTCGAGAGCAAGGTCAGTCCTGAATTTCAATATAATCACCTCAAAAATATTATCTCATATAAAAAATATTGTATTCATTTATATTGAAATAGATTTTATATTGTGATAGAATATCCACGAATATTTTAAAAGGATGTTATCATTATGAAACTTGGTATTGTTGGCTTACCTAATGTAGGTAAAAGTACACTTTTCAACGCACTTACAAACGCCGGCGCTCAGGCTGCAAACTACGCATTCTGCACAATAGAGCCCAATGTAGGTGTTGTTTCCGTTCCCGACAAAAGACTTGATGCTCT
>JAZSCI010000191.1:0-6108 GCA_045602865.1 Acutalibacteraceae bacterium | reverse complement strand
GACTGGGTTGTAATTTCCGCACCTGAATCAACAATTTCCTTTATATACTCTGCAATGATTTCAGGCTCGTCGGAGCTTTTGGCATCCTTATCAAGATATATAAGCTCTGTATCCGGGGTATCCTTTTCGGGAAAATACTTTGCACCGAAATTCAGAAATTCCGGTTCATCATACTGAATTTCACCAACCTGTCGGCTCATTATTTTCTCAAAAATGAAATTAACGGTGTTTGTAATACCCCTTCTGCTCCTGAAATTGCTCTCGAGTATAATTTTAGAGGGCTTTGGTGAGCCGTCATATTCGCTGAGGCTATCCTTAAGACTCATAAAAAGCTCGGGACTTGCAAGTCTGAATCTGTAAATACTTTGCTTTACATCGCCTACAACATACATATTGGATTTATCCTTTGATAAAACCTCAAATATTATGTTTTGCGCCTCGTTGGTATCCTGGTACTCATCAATAAGTATTTCCTTGTATTTGCAGGATAATTCAACAGCAAGGGGTTTCTTCACGATAGTTCCATCAGGAAGAAAATCAACAAGAAGGTCAATAGCTTTATGAAGAATGTCTCCGAAAGAGTAAGCGTTAAGCTCATTCTTTGCTGAATCGAGCTTTAAAGATAATCTTGCAACGGCATCACAAAGCACCCTTACAACGGGATACAAAACCTGGCAATCCTTCTTGTGCTCCTGCGATAAAGGAAGCATAATTTTCTTCAGCTCTTCAGCAGCAGCTTCGAAACCTGAGAAAGCATCCTGTGTAAGCTTCTTCACTGCCTTATCGACATTTCTGTTTGTCGCCGATGGTTTAACAACCAAACCCTCACGGATGACCTGCACCATTCCATCCCAATTTTTATTACGACAACACTCTTTGAAAAACTCTAATTTTTCGCAAGAGCGTGTAAAACGAAGAGGATAATCCGCATGGAACCCTCCATATCTGTCGATAAGTTCAACACAGTTTGTCAGGCGTTGTATATGATAATCACAGAAAAGCTCCATATATTTGAAAATTATATCCGAGCCTTTTGTCTGTGAAGGTGTTCCGGAAGGATCGAATTCTTCACAAATACTATCAAGCCACACCAAAGGCGATGGATAAGAACGTGAATATCCGTACAAGGTGGAAATAATTGTACTGAGTTGTTTATCATCACGCTCATCAAGGAACATACTACTGAGGCTTTTGAAGGCTTCTGAGTTTTCTTCGTACAGCTCATCTATAACCTCTTCAATACATCTGAGTGTGATCTCAGTATCATCCTTATTATCGAGTATTTTAAAATCTGCCCCTATATTGGCAAGATGAAAATTTTCTCTTACAAGCTTAATACAAAAGGAATCCATAGTGCATATATCAGCGGTGGGAAGAAGAGCCATCTGTTCGCGAAGATAATCTGCGTTTTCTTTATTAATCAAAAGCTCTTTATTTAATGCCTTATATATTCTGTCTCTCATTTCACCTGCCGCAGCACGTGTAAAGGTAACGACAAGAAGCTGGGAAACTGAGCAGCGCTCCTTTGTGTCACAAATAATATTTTTTACTCGTTCCGTTAAAACCGATGTTTTGCCCGAGCCGGCAGCTGCAGAAACAAGCACCTGCATTCCTCTTGCATCGATTGCATGCTGCTGACTTTCAGTCCATTTGCGCTCCTCACTCATCATCCGACACCTCCAATCTTGACAAAGCCTCACTATGATTAAACTTTTCTATTTGCTTAAACTCATCATCACTTTCTCTGCCGCAAATCGGCTTGTACGCACAATACCTACAAGCAAAGGGCTCTTCAACACCCTGTGGCATCGGGCCGATACAGCCCTTATGAAGCGCCTCACCCATATTTATGATTTTATTATCAATCATTTTCGACAGATTTTTAAAATGCTCAAGAGAAAAATAATTCTTGGTAGCCCGATCATCCTTGCCGTACGCAACAGGAAAATAGGCAGGAGCTTTATCTACACCCATCCCATCAAAAACATCCTTGCTATCAAGCACCATACCGGAAAGCTTACCACTCATCTGCTTTTGATCATCAATTTCCACCTTATCAGGAGAACGTTTTTCCAGGTAAGAATCGTAGCCCATCCTCGAGGGCAGATACAAAACACCGGAAGGAATAGTTTCTCCGTATAAATCGACTCCGTTTTTGCACACAGACATAAGATAAAGAACCATCTGAACATTCAAGCCGCTGAAAAGAGTATAAAGCTCAAACTCCTTCTTACCGGTTTTGTAGTCAACAACTCTTACATATTTAAGATTGTTCTTTTCCATTATATCCACACGGTCAATCTGTCCGGTAACAGTAATACTGCCGGTATCAAGAGGCAGCTTATATGGCGGAATATCTGTTCCGTTCATATTCAGCTCGTAATTTACAGGGATAAATTCACCCATTTTAAGCTCTTGCTTAAGTCGATAAATAATCGCCATACATATATCGGTGAATCTGTTGTAAAGAAACATAAAGCGATTGCTTTTTGCCTCTGTTCCACCCATTTTTTCCTGAAGATATTCTGAGAGAAGCTTTTTCACACAATCCCTCAATTCGTTATCATCTGCGGCAATAAATTTATCTCTGCCGTAAGATTTCAGAATATTCTCAAGAACAAAATGAACAACAAGACCACTCTTTAAGGGATCAAGGGCAGCTACCGACAAGGGCTCAGCTTTTAACCCAAATCTCACAAAAAATGAAAAAGGACATTTGTAAAATGTATCGATTTTACTCGCAGATAATCGCACATCCTCCTCGAAAAGCTTTCGGGATATTTCGCTATTGCTGAAGCTTATGAGCTTTTTGTCACTTATACGCTCAATTGCTTTGAGCTTATCTGCATAAAGACTGTTATTCTTGAGCAATTCATACAAGGTGGAATTAATTGTATTTTTCTGATGATATGTTTTTGCATACTCTGAAAAAGCTGACTCTTCGCTAAGAATAAAGAAACTCGGTTCTAAATTTTCCGTAGATATATCCACTACATTCCCGACACATTCACGGGCAAGGTCGATAATTTCAGAAGGCTCTCCTGCAACACCATCAACAATACTGCAATTGTATGTCATAAAAAGCTTGTCAGAAGCGGCTGTGACTGCACAATAAGCTATAAAGCGCTCCTCATCAATTGTGTCCTTATATGCAGGTCGGAACTCAAGACCTATCTCGCTTAAAGACACTCTGTCCGAATCGGTAAGAATACCGCTCTTTACACTCACAAGAGGAAATGCATTTTTATTAACACCAACAAGGAAGACAACCTTTATTCCTTCAAGCCTTGTTCTGTCGATACTTCCTACAATCACCTCATCAAGCCCCTGAGGGATTTCGCCCATATCTCCCGAAGCAACAAGTATTTCAAAAAGCTCATACCATCGTTTCATTGAATAAAACTTTTCTGTGGTCAATCTTGCCATCGAGTCAATAATTTCTACAAGGTGATTCCAGGATGCCTCAAGCCTTTCAGCCTCAATATTAAAGCCATCATCCTCCAGCTCGGTATAAATATCAAAAAGCTTATCACGAACACGCGACTCAACAAGAAAATTGTAAACCGACTCAGCAACAGTCTTACCATCGGCATTTTCACATTTCTTTTTAAGGTTAAGGATTGGTGCAATCGCTTTTTTTCTGTAAGAATTAATAACATCAAGCTCTTTTTGTGCTCTGTTATCGAAGGATTCACCTAAGCCCTTGGGATTAAATGTAAAATCTTTTTTCCATATTGCGCCATCAATTCCCCATACAAGACAGTATTTTTCAAGAACTGAAATCTCTTCAAGAGAAAGCCGTGACAAGCCCGTTTTAAGATAGCGGAATATACATTCTGTCCTGATGCCTTCAGAAACACATTCAAGCACAGCGGAAAGAAAAACGAATAAAGGCTCATTAGACAAAGGTCTTCTACTGTCATCAAAAACAGGTATACCCAATCGCTTAAGAGCATAAATCATAGACTCCTTATAAGTGCCCGTAGACCGCTCCATAACGGCAATTTCTTTACATCTGTATTTTCCTTCTTTAAGTATATGTTTTATTTCTGCGGCAACATATCTGCACTCATCCTCAGGATTACAACACTTAATAATACGAAGGCTTTCATCAGCTTCTCCTCTTACAAGCATCTTCTCTGAAAAAAGATTTCTTTCCATTAAGAAAATATCTGAAGAAAAGGCATCAGTCTTCTGCTTACAAGTAACCTCATCTACGACCAGGTTTGAATTATGCGCAATTTCTCTGATTTTGTTTTCAAGCTCTCTCATATAATGTAAAGCCGAAAATCTTACAGCGGAGGAATCTACACATATTGTTATAAAAACATCATCTGCTTGTGAAAAAATAACCTGAAGGCAATTAAGCTCCTGCTTTGAAAAGCCTCTGAATCCATCAAGAAAAACAGCTTTACCTTTGAAATAGCCTGTTTTTGCCGCGTATTCGGTAAAAATACTGAGTGCATCTGTATCATCAAAATAACTTTGAGTCAACAATGCCTCATAAGCATTTTTTATCATATCAAGCTCAGTAATTTTTTTCTTCAAAAAGCTTTTATCAATTACGGAAATCTTTTCATTAAGCTCCGAAGAATCAATACCACAGTATTTCATCTCTTTACAGAATTCAAGAAGCGAATCAATAGCGGTCACTGTATGTCTTGTGCCGCCAAAAATTTCAAGCTTATCCTTAATCTGTAAAAGAGCCTCGCTCATTATAGCGGATTTAATACCCTTATCAGGGATTTTTTTGCTCATAAGACCTGCATTCCGAATGGTTGACACAGACATTCTCGGGAAACTGAACAAATCCATTTTCTTGAATTGCTTTGCCCCCATAAGTGTAAGCATAGCACGTTCGCTTTCAAAATTGAATTGCTCGGGAACAAGGAGAAGCGGCTTGCTTTCGCCCTTCTCTGCATATTCGCATATTTTCTCACGAAGCAAGGCGGTTTTCCCGCTTCCTGCTCGACCTTTAATAATATGTAGCATCGCTGACCTCCGAAAATTAATCTGCTAACACTATACCATATTTAATTTAAAAATTAAATAAATTTTTGGAAATTAGCATTTAAAGAGATATAAATGGTACAATATGTTTCTTGAATAAAAATCATAAGACTACAAACAATATTACTGATAAACCAAAGTGAACAAATTCATAAAAATGACTTTTTCACAAAAAGAAGGGAGTAATATTATGATAGACAGAATCGCCTTAATTCTCGTGACAATTGGTGCACTTAACTGGGGAAGCATCGGACTTTTCAAATTTGATATAGTCGCTTGGCTTTTCGGTGGCCAGGCAGCGCTTATGTCAAGAATAATCTATGTTCTCGTTGCGCTTGCCGGTGTCTGGTGTATCTCTCTTTTATTCAGAGAAAACGAGCATCTGGAATCAAGCACAGCTATGACAGAGTAATTACTGTAAAAAATTTACGGTTGCCGCAAAATGCGACAACCGATTTTACATAAAGATTATTTTGTTCCGAATATTCTGTCACCGGCGTCACCAAGACCCGGAACAATATAACAATGGTCATTAAGCTTCTCATCAAGTGATGCAACAAAAATGTCAACATCAGGATGAGCAGTCTTCAATGCCTCAAGACCTTCAGGAGCGGCAATAATACCCAGGAATTTGATATGCTTTGCACCGCGCTTCTTAATCTGTGTAATAGCATCTATTGCAGAGCCGCCCGTTGCAAGCATGGGATCAACAACAAAAACCTCTCTCTGCTCAATGTCAGCAGGAAGCTTACAATAATACTCGACCGGCTGTACTGTCTCAGGATCACGATAGAGACCAATATGTCCCACCTTAGCAGAAGGAACAAGAGCAAGCATACCGTCAACCATACCTAATCCGGCTCTGAGAATAGGAACAATAGCAAGCTTTTTGCCTGAAAGAACCTTTGTAACTGTCTTGCAGATGGGTGTTTCAACCTCAACCTCTTCAAGAGGGAGATCTCTTGTTGCCTCATAGCAGATAAGGTTTGCGATCTCGGAAATTAAGGCTCTGAATTCCTTGGAGCCTGTATTTACATCTCTGAGAATAGAAAGCTTATGCTGAATAAGCGGATGATCCATAATTAAAATTTTTGCCAT
>JAZSCI010000190.1:0-4810 GCA_045602865.1 Acutalibacteraceae bacterium | reverse complement strand
GTGATTAAGGATTTTTCGCTCAGATGAGGCAAAAACGCAGCTAATCCTGACGGATTAGCGAGTATTTTAACAAAATATGAGTGGAAAAGACTATCCCAAAATCTGGTTCGGATACGCTTTACCCACTCTAACAAGGTGTTGTGCTTTGAATAGCACAACACCTTGTTTGTTTTTATATATCTTATTTCATAGCCGTGACACTGCAAGGCTTATAGAATCTGCGCTTGTTATACTATCAAGCATTGACTGTACGCAGAACCCTTGTACCATCCTTGCATATATCAACCTCGGTAATTGAGATATTCTCAAGGGCAAAGAAAAAATCCCTTGTCTTTACCCCCAACGCCGTAGGTATAAGGTATTCAAGCATCCCGTGATGGCTGAATACCGCAACAGTCTCACCGCAGGAATAGTTTTCCATAATATAATTAATGAGCTTCTGGGCTCTCAGGTTATTATCCTCTACACTTTCGCAGCCAAAGTCATATTCCTTGGTACCGAAAAGGCTTTGGCACATTTTTGTATTCTGATAGAATTTCCGCAGATATTCTTCACTGCAGCCGTAATAGCCTGGTGTGCAGCCGCACTCGATAATCTCCGGGCAGATATGTAATACGGGCTCATTGTCCTTTGCCCTTCCCACTCCTGCGGCAGTTTTGAAGGCTCTCAGAAGTGAGCTTGTAATATATCCGTTTATTTTTGTCTCTTTGAGCTTTTCACCTAAAATATCGCACTGCTTCTCGCCACGGGGGGTAAGGTTGCCGTCACAATTATCTCTGTCGCCGATATCCTCATAATCTGTCTCTGCGTGGCGTATAAAAAGTATCCTCAGGCAATCGTAATTTTCCATAATTTCAGCTCCGTTTTTTATTTTTTTATATCTCCGAAGAAATGCTCTTTTGTAAGCTTTGCCACCACTCCCGAAAGGGCAAACAGGGCAATAAAGTTCGGAATCGCCATAAGCCCGTTAAAGGTATCTGCAAGATTCCACACAACCTCAAGGGAAGTGGTTGTACCCACAATAACCATAAGTGAAAATATAATACTGTAAACCCTTGAAGCCTTGATGCCGAAAAGGTATTCCGTACAACGCACACCGTACAGAGCCCATCCGAGAATTGTGGAAAAAGCAAAAAGGAAAAGAGCAATTGCCACGAAAAGGGCGGCAAATTTATTGCCGAAAACTGTTGCAAAGGCGGCAGTAATAAGCTCGGAGCTTACGGATTTTCCGAATTCAATGGGAATACCGCTTATTATTATGGTAAGTCCCGTAAGTGTGCAGATAACAAGAGTATCCGCGAAAACCTCAAATATACCGAAAAGTCCCTGCTGCACGGGGCCCTTTGTGTCGGCGGCGGCGTGGGCGATACCTGCAGAGCCGAGACCTGCCTCGTTTGAGAAGGCACTTCGTTTAAGTCCCCAGACAAGTGCTTCCTTAAGAGCAATACCGCTTACCGCACCGCAGACTGCACGGGGAGTAAACGCGCCCACAAATATATTTCTGAAGGCTTCGCCTATATTCCCGAAATTTTTAAATATAACTAACACGGTGAAAATAATATAGAAAGCGCTCATAAAGGGAACAAGGCGCTCTGTTATTTTGCCAAGCCTTTTGATTCCACCAAGAAGGGAAACGGCGCAGAATATTGCAAGAACCACCCCTACAACAATGCTGATTACCCCTGCATTTTCTGCGGCAGAGGGAATGAATACGGAAATTGCATTATTCACCGAGGATGAAATACTGTTAGCCTGAGAAAGATTTCCGATACCGAAGGAAGCAAGGGCGGCAAAGAGAGCAAAAATGACTGCCAGCCATTTCCATTTCTTACCCATTCCGTTTGTTATGTAGTACATAGGGCCACCAACCCAGTCGCCCTTTGCATTTTTCTCCCTGAATTTAATGGAAAGAACAACCTCGCAGTATTTTATTATCATACCGAAAAGTGCCGAAATCCATAGCCAGAAAAGGGCGCCGTAGCCACCCATAGCAATAGCCTGACTTGTACCGATTATGTTACCTGTACCCACAGTTGCCGCAAGGGCGGTTGTTACCGCCTGAAAGGGTGTAACCGAACCGTCTCCCGATGTTTTTTTGTCGAAAACCTTGCCGATTGTGTTTTTTAAAGCATAACCGAATCGAGAAAACTGAATACCTCTGTTACGGATTGTGAAAAATATACCGCCAAGCAAAACACAAGGAAGCATAAAATACATCCACGCAAAGGTATTGAGAGGTCCTGTGAAAAAGCCGATTATAGATTCCATATTTTCTCCGCCTTAAATTTGTTCATATTTCATTCATTATACATCTGTGTGTACTCATTTTCAAGACACTTAATTCCCCACTTATAATTATTTATTTCCGCCACCCATAATATTGTTTTTGAAAAATCCCCCTTTCCCTCTTAATTCCATAATTTTTCGGAAATTTTCAGGAAAAATAAGTGTGAGGTGATTGTTTTGAATTCATTATGGAGTGCCACCGCAGAAAATAAGGGCTTCCCCACCCTTCGTGGGGATTTGAAAACGGATGTGCTTATTGTAGGCGGCGGTCTTGCGGGGGTTTTGTGTCTCAGGGAGCTTACAGACAGAGGTGTTGACTGTATTCTTCTGGAAGCAGGAAGAATAGGCTCGGGCACAACGGAAAACACTACCGCAAAAATAACCTATCAGCACGGCATTATTTATGATAAGCTTATTAAAACCGCAGGTCAGGAAAGGGCACGGCAATACCTTGTGGCAAACAGAAATGCCCTTAAGAAATTCCGCCAAATGTCAAAGGATATTCCTTGCGATTTTGAAGAAAAGGATGCCTTCATTTACTCGGCAAAAGACCGTGAGAAAATCGAAAGGGAAATTCTTGCTTACAGAAGGCTCGGGGTGTCTGCGGATTTTGTTTCGGATATTCCCCTGCCCGTAGAATGTGCAGGCGCTGTCAGAGTCAGGGGACAAGGACAGTTTCATCCCCTGAAATTCCTCTTTTCTGTTTCCGAGGGGCTTAAAATATACGAAAATTCAAAGGTAATTGAGTTTTTACCGGGAAGGGTGCGCTGTAATAACGGAAGTGTAAGTGCAAAAAAAATTATTGTTGCCACTCATTTTCCCGTAATCAACAAGCACGGCGCCTATCCCCTGAAGCTTCATCAGCACCGCTCATATTTAATTGCCGTAAAGGATGGCCCTTATGTAAAGGGAATGTATCTTGAGGACAAGGACAACGGGCTTTCCTTCAGGAATTATAAGAATTACCTGCTCATAGGCTCGGGCGGTCACAGAACGGGGCAAAAGGGAGAGGGCTACAAGCCTGCAGAGGAGCTCCGAAGGCTACATTTCCCCGAAGCTCCCATAGAATATCGCTTTGCGGCTCAGGACTGCATAAGCCTTGACAGTATACCCTATATCGGGAAATACTCCCAGCGCTCCAATGACCTTTATGTTGCCACCGGCTTCAATAAATGGGGAATGACCTCATCAATGGTTGCCTCGGATATACTCAGCGATATGGTTATGGGAAAGAAAAATCCCTTTGAGGATGTGTTTTCTCCCTCACGCTCTGTCCTGCATCCCACACTTGTTACAAATATCCTTCACTCTGTTGTGGGGCTTCTCACCCCTACCACACCAAGATGCCCCCACTTAGGCTGCGCATTGAAATATAATAAAGCAGAGCATTCCTGGGATTGCCCCTGCCACGGCTCAAGATTTACCCAAAATGGAGAGCTTATTGACAACCCTGCTACGGATGATCTGAAAAGAGATTAAATATGTAAAAGAAGTAGGGAACGTACATTGTGTCCGTTCCCTACGGCTTCACGAGGAATATGGTTGTTTTATCCAAGCTAATTGCTGACCGATAATTGCTGATTACTAATCGCGTTTTCTCCTGACAATTCTGAAAATTATCAGGGAAAGCACAATGGCTATGATGAAATTCGCATATAGAAGTCCACGGGATATAAACTGATCATTATATATAAAATAATAGCTATCCACACCTTCAAAGGTTGAAAAACACATTCTTCCGAAGGGATAGAAAAGCATTCCTACGGTAAAGGCATATATCCACGAAAGTATATTACCGTCATCAGAAAATAAACTACTGCAAGCACTTGCCAGCACCGGAAGAGCTGTGCTCACAAGAGAAGAAATATACAGTATTTTCAGGTTAAATCTCTTGCCGATAACGGCAGTAATAATAGGAATAAAGGGAATAATTCTTACCACAAAGAGGGGCACCACCGCAGAAAATATAATCTCCTCGGTATCGAACCCGTCTGTTGCTTCATTGAGCGGATCTCCGAAATATGCACCCACACACCACAAAATGAATATGGGCAAGAACCCCGCAATTCCCTGAAGCACAGACTTAAGATTACTCATAAAAATTCTTTTTTTCATAGAATACTCCTTTCCGGCTATTTTCATAACCATCGAAGGGAATTATAATCTTCTTTAAATTCATAGTAGCACCTGGTGCGGGAATTGTCAATTAAAATCTGTTCTTGTATTACACTCCCTTCATCACCCATAGGGTGCAGTTATGTGCTACCTCCTTTCGAAAGGAGGGGGACCATCGCTTGCGATGGTGGAGGATTCTTAAAAAGCATACTATCAACTAATAAAACCACAGAACAGAAAAGCGACCTTCCGTTCTGTGGTTTTTTGACTGAATTTCCGACCTTATGCTCTCAGGTTCTGTACATCATCATACTCAAAGCAGGTGTCGTAGGTGCCGCTTTCAAACTCATATTCCTCGTTATCAAGATAGAGTGTGCCGTGGCAGCCGTTGGGGATTGTGAATGTAAAT
>JAZSCI010000189.1:0-3331 GCA_045602865.1 Acutalibacteraceae bacterium | reverse complement strand
TAGCTTCCGGCGATAGTGTGTTTATACCTGCAAATTCCGGAAACGTAAATATAAACGGCAAACTTAAATTCCTTTTAAGTACGCTTTGATTTTAGGGTTGATTTTATGTCTTTGTTAACTGCACAGAATTTAACCTTTGGCTTTCTTGACGGCATCTTGTTTAAAGATGCCGCTTTTAAGGTTGAGGAAAATGACAGAATAGGCTTGATAGGTGCTAACGGCACTGGTAAAACCTCGTTGTTTAAGCTTATCACAGGCGAATATACACCTGATGAAGGTGGGATTGTTCGTGGTAAAAATGTCCGTGTTGGTTATATGGAACAATACCTTGAGTGCGATGATGCTCAGACGGTGTATAATGAGGCTCTGTCGGTTTTCAATGATGTTATGGAAATGGAGTCGGAGCTTGAATATGTGAATGAGCTTCTTGTAAACTCAAGTGACTATGATTTGATTGAGAAACAGATAAGATTAACCGATGAGATAGAGCGCAGAGATGGTCTTGTGTATAAATCCAAGACTAAATCCGCTTTGCTGGGTTTGGGTTTTTCTGAGGAAGATTTATCACTCAGGGTAAAGTCTCTCAGTGGTGGTCAAAGGTCAAAGCTTTCATTGTGTAAGCTTCTTCTTTCAGATACAAATTTATTGCTTCTGGATGAGCCCACAAACAATCTTGATATAGATGCAGTCAATTGGCTTGAGGATTTTCTTGCAAAATACAGAGGTGCAGTTATTATTGTATCTCATGACAGATATTTTCTTGATAAAATCACAAATGCTACAATGGAGATTGCTCACAAAAAACTTATATTTACCACAGGCAATTATTCCGTTTTTCAAAAGCTTAAGGCTGAGAGGGAAGCAGCTATTGAGAAGGAGTACGAAAAGACTACCGAAGAAATCAAACGAATAGAAGGTATAATTGAGCAACAAAAGAGATTTAATCAGGAAAGAAATTATATTACAATTGCAAGTAAAGAAAAACAGATTGAACGCCTTAAAGAATCTCTTGTACTTCCGGACAAGGCTCTGAAAAGCATAAATTTCAGTTTTTCTTCTGATATCAGAACCGGTGATGAGGTTCTTGAAGTAAATCAATTATGTAAATCTTTTCCTGACAAGCCCTTATTCAAGGACTTTAATCTTAAAATTTTTCGTAGTGACAGAGTTTTTCTTTTAGGACCAAACGGTTGTGGCAAATCTACATTTTTAAAGATTATTACCAAAGAAGCATTGGCAGATTCGGGTGTTTTCCGACTTGGCTCAAATGTCAAAATCGGATATTTTGATCAGAATATTGATAAGCTTAATTCTGAAAAAACTGTACTTGATGAAGTCTGGGATATGTACAGATTTATGACAGAAACACAGATACGCAACGCTCTTGCTATGTTCTTGTTTCGTGGTGAAGATGTTTTTAAAAGGGTTTCCTCACTTTCCGGTGGCGAGAGAGCTAAAATTTCATTATTAAAAATTATGCTTTCAAAGCCGAATTTTTTAATTCTGGATGAGCCTACCAACCATCTTGATATTATATCGAGAGAGGTTCTTGAAAATGCGTTGTCAGATTTTTCAGGCACAATGCTTGTCGTGTCCCATGACAGATATTTTATTAATAAGCTTGCTACAAAGACCGTTTATCTTACTCATGATGGAGGAGTAGATATTAATGGTAATTATGATTCGTATCTGGAATATAGGCTTAATCATATTCCTTCATCAACAATTGAAGCAAAGAAAAAATTAACTGTTAATGACTATAAATTAAAGAAAGAACAAGCAAGTCTTGAAAGAAAAAGAAAAACAAGATTGGCAAAGGTCGAAGAAGAAATATCTTGTCTTGAGATTTGTTTGAATGAATTGACCGAGGCTCTTTCGCTTCCTGAAATTAACGGTAATTACGAGAAGCTGATGGAGATTACCAATAATCTTAATCAGACTAAGGAAAAGCTTGATTCCCTTTACGAGGAATGGGAATCGCTCCAGGAATAAACGCGAAATCACCCGCATAATTATTATGTGGGTGATTTTTATGAATAAAAAGAATGCGGATTATTTGGTTAAAATTTTAGGCTTCCAATGTATTGTGTGTATAATACTGTTCTGTGTTCTTTACGGATTCAAAAAATCACAAAATACAATATTTTTTGAGATAAAGCAAATGTTTTCTGATGAGTTGAGTGAAAATATGACACCCGAGGATTTTAAGGATATTTATGCATCGGTTGTTCCCGAACAAACTCAGGAAAACAAAGAGGCTGAAGAAGTTAAAGAAGAAAAAAACGAAAAAAACGAAAAGATAACTCAGACTGATTTGTCCGAATCCGCTTTGGTGGTGAATGTTTTACCGAGTCAAAAAGGAGAGGATATAATATCTGCTACGCCTTCCAATGTTTCTTTGAAAAAGTACAAGCTGAGCGAGTCTATGGTTGTTCCTGTTAATGGTAAAACAACATCTGAGTTCGGATACAGATATCACCCCATTGACGGGGATTTAAGATTTCACGCAGGAATGGATATTGCGGCTGAGGCAGGGGAGAACATTTATGCTGCTTTTGATGGAGAGGTTGTAGAAGCATCTTACGACCAATGGAACGGAAATTTTATGAAAATAAAGCATAATGACAACATACTTACTGTGTATTGTCATTGTGAAAGTCTTAATGTGAAGAAGGGCGATGTAATAAGGGCAGGGGAGATAATCGGTAGCGTGGGCTCTACAGGTAGGTCAACCGGTCCGCATTTGCACTTTGAGCTCAGGATAAAAAATATCTCTTATAATCCTCAATATGCATTGAATGAGGCGAAATATGCGATTTAAAATTAAAGATACATATTATGAAATTAATTTCTCCTTCTTTGCTTTGATCGTTGCTTTAATTAGTATTGACAAGAGCAGCACAATGCTTATATCCTTCGTAAATGCAGCATTACATGAAGCGATACATATATTTTTCTTGTATACCTTTTCATCAGCACCAAAAAGGGTTCGGTTATCCTTGTTTGGTGCTGATATTTTACAGAACAGAGATACTCCGCTTACATCGTTACAAGAAATTATTATCAATATATCTGCGCCTGTTTTCAACATCCTTATGGGATGTTTATTTCTCGGAGCAGATGCTTTTATAAATGAAAATATGTTGAATAAAATAGGGCAGATAAACGTTATTCTGGGCATTTTTAACATTTTACCTTTTTATAATTTTGATGGCGGAAATGCACTGAGAGTTTTATTATGCAAATGCTTTTCGAACAGAATATCAGAATATGTTTTATTATATTTCTCTGTTGTGATTGCGTTTGTGTTTACCTTTATTGCTTTTTACAC